>NZ_JBBIAM010000036.1:0-81048 GCF_054185185.1 Bradyrhizobium sp. UFLA05-153 | reverse complement strand
GACCGGCATCACGCTCGGCATCGCCAAGCAGAAGGGCTTCAATGCGCTGAACGGCCGCAACCAGGCGTTCAACCATGCCGGCAACATGGTCGGCGCGGCGCTGTCGGGCTGGCTCGGCTACAGCTACGGCTATGTCTCCGTGTTCGTGCTGGCGGCGGCATTCGGCGCCATCGCGATCGCCTGCGTGCTGATGATCCCGGCGAAATCGATCGACGACCGTGTCGCGCGCGGCAGCAAGGAGGACGACTCCAAGGCTCCGCCGGATGCGATGACGATGCTACTCAGGCACAAACCGCTGCTCGTGCTGGCGCTGGCGCTCGCCATCTTCCATCTCGGCAATGCCGCGATCGTGCCGCTCTATGGCCTTGCCGCCGTCGCCGAAGACCAGGCCAACGGGCCGAGCTTTGTCGCAACCACCGTGGTGATCGCGCAAGGCGTGATGGTCGCGACGTCGCTGATCGCCATGAAGGTCGCGAGCAAGCGCAACTACTGGCCGGTGGTCCTGGTCTCCTTCATGTTCCTGCCCATCCGCGGCGTGCTCGCCTTCTTCCTCACGGGATGGTGGGGCGTGGTGCCGGTGCAGTTGCTCGACGGCATCGGCACGGGATTGCAGACCGTCGCCGTGCCCGGCGTGGTCGCGCGCTCGCTCAACGGCACCGGCCGCATCAATCTCGGTCAGGGCGCCGTCATCACCGTGCAGGGCGTCGGCGCGAGCCTCAGCCCTGCGCTCGGCGGCTGGATCGCAGAATGGATCGGCTACGGCCCGACCTTCCTCCTGCTCGGCGGCTTCGGGCTGGCGTCGACGGCGCTGTGGCTGGCGTTCGGCGCGGCCATGAAGAAGTATTGAGCTTTTTCTCTTCCCTCTCCCCGTTCTTACGGGGCCGCGACGAACTACGTCCCGAAATTCTTCTGGATCGCCTTGTCGAGCGTGTTGCCGCCGACGAAGCGCTGGCGCAGCTCGCGCTTGAGCAGCTTGCCGCTCGGATTCTTCGGCAGGCTGTCGACGAACACGACGCGCTTGGGCACCTTGAAATGCGCCATCGAGCCCGCGCAATGCTTGATGACCGTCTCTTCGTCCAGCGTCTCGCCGGTCTTGACCACGATGATCGCGGTGACCGCCTCGATCCAGCGCGGATCGGGCAGCCCGACCACCGCGACCTCCGACACCGCGGGAATGCGGTAGACCATCTCCTCGACCTCGCGGCTCGCGACGTTCTCGCCGCCGGTCTTGATCATGTCCTTTACGCGGTCGACGACGGTGATGTAGCCCTCGGCATCGACGGTCGCGAGGTCGCCGGAATGAAACCAGCCGCCGGAAAATGCCGCTGCGGTCTTCACGGGGTCGTTGTAATAGCCGGACAGAAGATGCGGCGAGCGGTGGACGATCTCGCCGACCTCACCAACCCCGACATTTTCCATCGCCGTGTTGACCACGCGCGTCTCGACATTGATCGTCGGCTTGCCGGCCGAGCCGGCCTTGCGCAGCTGATCTTCGGGCTGCAGCACGGTGGCGAGCGGTGCGATCTCGGTCTGGCCGTAGAAATTCCAGAATTTGACGTTCGGCAGGCGGCGCTGCAATTCGAGCAGCACCTCCACCGGCATGATCGAGGCGCCGTAATAGCCCTTTTGCAAGCTGGACAGATCGGTCTTGTCGAAATGGGGCGAGCGCAGCATCGCGATCCAGATCGTCGGCGGTGC
The DNA here is from genome assembly GCF_054185185.1 of Bradyrhizobium sp. UFLA05-153. NCBI lineage: Bacteria > Pseudomonadati > Pseudomonadota > Alphaproteobacteria > Hyphomicrobiales > Nitrobacteraceae > Bradyrhizobium > Bradyrhizobium sp. UFLA05-153. The sequence goes on along the minus strand of NZ_JBBIAM010000036.1, from coordinate 79,350 downwards.
GAAAAAGGCGGTAATCCCGTGAGCCGCGATCAGCGCCAGGATGTTGTCGGCGGTCGGCTTGCCCGTGATCACGCCGGAGGCGCCGAGATAGATCTGCGGGCCCAGGAAGACATCGAGCTGGGCGCAATGATAGAGCGGCAGCGCGTGCAGCACGTTGTCATGAGCGCTCATGCCACCATCGATGATGCAGCTCACATACTGCCACATCACGGCTTCATGGGTCAGCATCGCGCCCTTGGGCAGCGATTCCGTGCCGCTGGTGTAGATGATCTGGGCAAGATCGCGGGCATCGACGGAGGCCTCATAGAAGGAACCGTCGGAATGCAGGAGATCGTCGAACGTGGTGAGCCCCGCGGGCGGTGACGCCGGATCCTCGCCCGGCAGCCAGATCAGCTTCTCCACCGCGCAATCCCTGGCACTTGCGGCGCGCGCGGGCTCGACGAAATCCGGGCCGGTCGCAAGCACCTTTGCGCCCGAATTCCTCAGAATGAAATTGATCTCGTCCGGATTGAGCATGAAGTTGATCGGCACCAGCACCGCGCCGATCCGCGCTACCGCAAAGCGCAGCGCGGCAAAGGCGTGGGAATTGCGCGACAACACCGCCAGACGATCGCCCTTCCTGACGCCGAGGCCATCGAGCCCGCGCGCCAGGCGGTTGCAGATCGCGTCCAGCTCGGCAAAGGTCCACTTCACGCCGCCGCAGGAAATCGCGGGCTTGTGCGGTTCACGGCCAGCGGAGCGACGCAGAAGATCGGCGATGGAATGCTCGCGCGCTTTGGAGATTGTCGCTGCGATGTCGTCGGTCACGTTTGCCTCCCGTCGTTCTGTTGTTCGTTCGGTCTTGAGGGGAAGCTATAATTTCAACGGCGTTTCCGGTCAATTTCGCGCAGACGGGCACGCATCGAGCATTGCGGGCCGTCCTGACGCCTTAACGCAAGTCGTTTTCGCGCGATTGAGCCTCCACGGCAGGCTCAGAGCTTGTGCCCCTTCTGGCGCAGAGCCTCGGTCAGGCGCTGCTTCAATTCGTCGGCGGCCTTGCGGGTGACGTCCTGGGCGATCAGCGCGCTCGCCTGCGTAAGTGCATCCGATTTCTCCAAGAGCTTCCGCCCCGCCGGCTGGGCGTAGAAGGCCTCGATCTGGCGCAGCTCGTCCACCGTGAAGGTGGTGGCATAGACGGCGGCGATCTGATCGATCATCTGGTCGACGAACGGCGCGTAGATGTTCGAGCTCGTCGCCGTCACGGCGTCGAAGTCGCGCTCGATCTCCGGCCTGTCCTGCGACAGAACGGGCCGCAGCTTGAGCAGGAGCTGCGGCAGGAGCGCGCGGTATTGCTCCGCCAGCTTCATGGTGGTCACGAGCTTGCGCGCCGCGGTCATCGCCTCGGGCGACGGCGCCTGCGCAGCTGCGGTGCAGGTGAGGAACAGCAAGGTGCCCGCGATCGTCAACCAGCCTCTCAACATGAACCTCTCCATGAGATGTCGCCATGAGAATTCGGCAAGGCACGCCGTGATGGCCTCTCAACTGCCGGCGCTGGCCGCGACCACGGTGGCTTTCTTGTCGAGATCGGGCACCGACTCGGGCTCCTCGTCCTCGACCTCGATCACGTCCACGAACAGGTCCGGAATTTGTTTCGCCCGGTCGAACAGCCAGCCAACGCCGATCATGATAGCGATGCCGGCGAAGGAGACGGCGAGTTGCTCCCACACGCCCTTGGTATATTGGGTCAGGATCCAGTGCGCGGAGAACGACAGGAACACGCCGAGGCAGAAGATCGGCAGCGAGTGCTGCCCGCACAGGATGACCGGGCGCAGCCATTTCGTGTGAAGCGCCTTCCAGTGGCGCGGCACGAGCTGCGTGACCCAGATCGCCAGCGCCAGGAAGTGCGTGAAGCGCAGCATGTCGAGGTCGGTCTTGTCGATCGGGTAGATCGCCTTGATCATCCACTTCGGGATCATCGCCTCGAGCGTGTGAACGTGCCAGGTCATCACGATCAGGAACGCAAACGCGATCCAGGCGGCCGCGAGACCCATCACGGGCTTCGACCACACCCATTTCGCGATCTTGTCCACCTCGCCGGAACCGCACCAGGCCGCGAACACGAACATCAGCTGCCAGCAGAAGGGATTGAAGTACCAGGTCGTACCGGGCGGATAGGACGCGACGTTCCAGTCGAACCAGCGCGACAGCACGTAGAGCACTGCGGACGCCAGCAACGTGAGGTTCGGACGCCGCACGAGGCACCACACGATGAAGGGGGAAGCGAACACCAGCGTGATGTAGAGCGGCAGCACGTCGAGATTGACCGGCTTGTACTTCAACAGGATCGCCTGGCCGATCAGCTCGTCCGGATGCGCCAGGAAATTGAACACATTGAACTCGTGCTCATACATCGGGTTGTCGAACCGCCGCGCGGTGCGCGCGATCTGGGCGGTGAACAGCAGGAACAGCATGATGTGGGCGACGTACAGTTCGGCCGTGCGTTTCCAGAGACGCTTGAGTGCCGCAAGGAAGAAGCCGCCGCGCACGATCGGCGCGTAGATCCAGCCGACGAGATAGCCGGAGATGAAGACGAAGAACTCGGCGGCGTCGCTGAAGCCGTAATTGCGCAAGGTCAGCCACGACACGACGTCGTGCGGGATGTGATCGAGGAAGATCATCCACAGGCCGATGCCGCGGAAGAGATCGAGCCGCAGGTCGCGCTCGATCGGAGACAAGAGAGCTGCCGAATCCCGGTTGATCATGGCTCCGCCCCGTTTTCCAAGGACAGTCTTAAGCACAGTCTCGCGGCAGATAGGCCGCCCAAATCAATCAATGCTGAAATTGACGCGGCTACGCCACCTAACCCGGTGGCTAGCAGCTAAGGGTAGCGGACATCGGCACCGCGGAAAAGGAGGTTTGTCAGGGAGAGGGGCGATCGGATCGGCCGGCCGGGCTTTCCCGCGGCGCCGTGATCTGATCTTCTTCCGGCTCAATTCTTTGGGGGATACACGCAATGAACATCGCTATCATCTGTACCGCCTTGCTCGGGCTGCTGCTGTTTGGCCTCGGGTTTTATGTCTCGATCCTGCGCGGCAGGTTCAGGCGGAGCATCGGCCATGATCTCGGCCCCACCGACCCCATTCACCGCGCGGTGCGGGCGCATGCCAACACGGCCGAATACGCGCCGTTCTTCGCGGCGATGTTTCTCTGGTTCGCAACGCGGCCGGCCCCTAGCTGGATCATCGTGACGATCGTGGTGGCGACGATCGCGCGCTTTTCCCTTGCCGCCGGGCTGTTGTGGGGCAAGTCGCTCAACCGGCCCAACCCGGCACGCTTTGCCGGCGCATTGTTTACCTATCTCTGCGGCTTGGCGCTGGCGGTGGGACTGGTGGTCGCGTGAGAGGCCTCGTGGACATTTTGCAGCGCACATTGATCCCAGGGACAATCGCGCTCGTCGTGCTGATGCAGGCGCTGGAGGCTCGCGCCCACCCCGCCTTCGACGCGTGGCGCGCGCAGCTCTGGCAGGAGGCGAAGGCGCGCGGCGTGAGGCAGGCGGTGTTCGACCGCGCGACCAATGTCCAGCTCGACCTTAATCTGCCGGATCTCGTCATCCCCGGCCGCCCCGTGAAGGAGCAGGCCGAATTCGTGAAGCTGCCGGCGGACTACCTGCCCCGGCAACAGCTCACAGGGCTGGCCAGCACAGGCGCGCGGCATTTCCAGACCTACCGCAGCCTGCTCGCGCGCATCGAGGCCGACTACGGCGTCCCCGGCAACGTCGTCATTGCGATCTGGGGCCGCGAGACCGATTACGGCACTGAAGTGCAGCGCCATCCCGTGTTCCAGGCGCTGGTGACGCAGGCCTATCTCGGCCGTCGCAAGGACCTGTTCCGGAGCGAGCTCCTGATCGCGCTCGATCTCGTCCAGCAGGGCACCATCAGCATGGATGCGAAGGGCTCCTATACGGGGGCGATGGGCCACACCCAGTTCGAGCCGTCGGATTTCCTCAAATTCGCGGCCGACGGCGACGGCGACGGCAAGATCGATCTCGAGCGCTCGATCCCCGACGCGCTCGCCTCGGGTGCCAAGCAGCTTCGCGACTATGGCTGGCAGCGCGGCAAGCGATGGGGTTTCGAGGTTCGTCTGCCGGAGACGGTAAGCTGCGTGGAGAGTTCGCCCGACATCAAGCGGCCGCTCCAAGCCTGGCTGAAGCTCGGCGTCACGCCGGCCACCGATGCCGCCGTCGCCACCGGCATGCTGCAAGACCAGGCGCAACTGGTCATGCCTGCCGGCGTTTACGGTCCGGCCTTCCTCGCCTTCGCCAACTTCCAGGCGATCCGCAGCTACAACCAGTCCGACGTCTATGCACTGTTCGTCGGGCATCTCGCCGACCTCATCGCGGGCGGCGCCCCGTTCGAAAAGCCCTGGGCCAAGCTCAAACCCCTGCGCAACAGCGAGGTCGCAGCGATCCAGACGCAGCTCGCTAGAGGCGGCTATTATTCCGATGCGATCGATGGCCGGCTGGGCACGGTCACAAGGCGGGCGATCGGACAGTACCAGCAGCGCGCGGGCCTGACCGTCGATTGCTGGCCGTCGCAAGACCTGCTCGCCAGCCTGCGCGGGGCAAGACCGGCTCAAAACTAAATGTCGAAAACAACCCCATGCAAAGTAGAACGGCCGCCGGCGTGAGGAGATACGGATTTTACGAAATCGCTTGACGCGTCGGGCAGATCAAGGGCAATATTGCATCATCGCCGATGATTGAATGTGTGGAAGTCGATTGAAGTGCCGGCGTCACTCTGTCCACCGCACCGTTCGGCGAATGTCCGACGGCGTGGCGCTGTAGAAGCGCTTGAAGGTCCGATTGAAGTAGGACAGGTCGCTAAATCCGCAGTCGAAGGCGATCGTGCTGATCGTGCGATCCAGAAAGCGAGCGTCGCGCAACATCCCGTCGGCGTGCGTCAGCCGCAGCGTCAGGGCGAACTCGGAAAACGTCGTGCCGTCGAGTTCGAACAGCCGGTGGATGTAACGCGGCGTCACGCGGTGACGGGCGGCTACGACCGCAACCGACAGCTTAGGATCGGCGAGATGCGCGCGAATGTCGGCCTTGACGGCATGCAGCCTCGCGGCTGCGACACCGCGCCGGGCGATTTCCGTGCCGTCCCGGCTCGCGCCGACTGCCAGCGCGACGAGGTCGTGAATATGCGTGGCGACCGCGCTACCGAGTTCCGCCGTGAAGCGCGCCTTCTCGTCGTTCAGGATGCGGCAGTATCCGAGCAACAAGCGCAAGGCCGGGGTATCCGCGCCGATCGGCCGCGCCAGGGCCGTGCTGAAATCGGAAAGCCGGGGTTCGAGCAAACTGCGCGACAGCCGCAAATTCAGATAATCGGACGCTGTTGAGCTCGCGCTCCAAACTTCACCACGCACACCGTTGGCCGTCAACGTCGCCTGCCCGTTGTGGAGCTCCGTTTCCTGATTCCCCTGCAGCACGCTGCACCCACCTGTCCAGCTCACCACCAGCACGAAATCGTCGTTGTCCGTTTGAGCGGACAGATGACGGCAGTGGATCGGCGACAGCCGACCTGTCGAGAGGCCGAGCCCCGGCAGCGCACGGAATGACATGGTCGCGGCGAGCGGCAGATCGTGGAGCGGACTGACGTCCAGCTTGAGCAGCGAACGGGCGACGCTCTCGCAAAAGGCCTCCTGTCGGTCGCGCTCCGGGAACGCGTCGGTCGAGAAGTCCATGATCGAGAGATCGTTGGTGTCGCAGTTCTGCATGTGGATTTCGATGTTGAATGAATACCGAATGCCGCTCGCAGCGGATGTCCGCCCCGATTATTCTGCGCGGCGATTGGTCGCGACTATGTTGCGGCCGGTTCGAAATTGCCATTGAAATCAGCGCGCAGCGCAGGTTTGTTCGCGCCGGCCGCTGCGAAGCAGACGGCGAATAGCGTTTGGTCCCAGTCGAGTATCGTTAAGTCCTAGCCTCTCGAGCTACGCTGCCCCCCGTGCGCAGCGAGCAGCCGCGATGGTAGAATCGATCTCCATGGCATTTGAACATGCTCCGGCTTTCGTGCGACAAGGGTGCGCCAGTATTCGCGTAACCTGGAGGCCGTCTTGGCCAGCGCCGCCGAATTCGACCAGATCACCATATCCAGTCGCTCATTTGCCGACCGCGAACGCACCGAAGCCTTTTGCGAGCTGTTTGGTCGCAACGTCCTGAAGCTGGAGATGGACCCGCTGAAGGAGGTGCCGTTCGACGTGGAGATGAATCTGCGCGCCTTACCGGGGCTCTCGATCACAACGTCGCAGATGTCTGCGATGACCTGCCGCCATACCGCGAGCATGATCGACAACGACGATCCGGTGCTCGTGTTCGTCCAAAGCGGCGTCGCCACCTATCGGCAGAACGGTCACGAGGCCACACTGCGAGCGGGAGAAGCTGCACTGACGTCGAACGGGTTCGCCGGGACCGGGATCGGCCATACCGCGACCAGTATCGTCCACCTGCGGATCAGCCGATCCCTGATCGCACCGTTGGTTCCGAATCTCGACGACGCCGTAGGCAAGCCGATCGATCGAGCAAGCCCCCAGCTGAGATTGTTTCTCGGCTACGCCGGGATCCTCAGGGAGGATATTGCGCTTACATCTCCCGAGGCGCGCCGCTCAGTCGGGCTCCACCTGATCGATCTCAGCGCGCTCATGCTGGGCGCCGGAACAGAAGGCGCGGAGGTGGCGCAGACGCGTGGAGTGGCGGCCGCGCGGCTGCGAAGCATCAAGCAGCGGATCGTCGCTGACATCGGCCGGCGCGATTTGACGCTGAGCACGGTGGCTGCCGACACCGGCATCTCCACCGTCTATGTTCGCAAGCTGTTCGAGACCGAGGGAATCACATTCACTGAATTCGTCCTCACCCATCGGCTAACTGCAGCGTATCGGATGCTGACCGATCGCCGCTTCATCGATCGCCCGGTCAGCAGCATCGCCCGCGATACCGGCTTCAATGATCTCTCCTACTTCAACCGAACCTTCCGCCGCGCTTACGGCGCGTCCCCGTCGGAAATTCGGGGCGAGACGCGGCGCAACCAAGAGGCCCGGTGAGCCGAGGGTTCGAGGCAGCCGCTGTGACACGGGAGGCCTCCGACCTGCAAGTCGCTGGAATTCAACAACCAGAACTTCAGCGCAAACGTGTCCTTCGCTCTGGTCGGTCGCGCTCCGCGCGAACTGGCCGCCATAGGGCTCGCGTTCATCATCCTCATTGCGGAGGCGCACGATCTCGGCGAGATGGTCTCTCCGCCAGCTCTTCTCGAGGGCTGTCAGCAATTCAAGATCACGGTCCGTGAGAGCGAGCATGCAGGCACCTGGGCACAGCCTACCAGCTCACTTTTAGCGACCCCGTGCCGGCGTAGCTCTGGCTGCCCTTCGCAAATTCGCCGGTGAAGCGGGCGGACAGTTCGGACCAGTGGCTGAGGGCGAGGCGCGAGCCGACTTCGACCCGGCCGGCGTCGGACGCCGCGCGCGCACCTTCAACGGTGAACGCCGGGGTCGGCACCGCGATCAGCGACGCCGTGACGTCGCGGGTCGGCGAGAACTCATGCACCCAGGCCACGTTTGCGAACGGCATCCAGACCATGCCGTTGCCGACGTTGAAGCGGCCGTCGAACTTGGTGCCGAGGAAGACCGGCAGCGAGGAGACGTTGTGCGACGCGTAGCTCAAGCCGAGGACGCCCGTTCCGGTCCCGGCGGTGCTGGTTTCGGTATAGGCCGCCTGCCACAACCGCGCCGCCTGCACGGCTGCGAACGGCGTGACCGACACGCGGCTGAAGTCATAGGTGCGGCCGATCTCGAGCCGTCCGCCGAGTTGATCGCTGCCGAACGAGCCCTTGGCGATCTCGTCGGCACCAATGCCGGTGATGGTCCGCGTGGTGGCGTTGTTGAAGTGGCTGTAGGCGAGTTGCGCCGAGACGTAAGTCGCGCCGAATTTCTGCATCGCATAGCCGCCGACATGGGCGCCGTCGACCCGGCCGGAGGTGGCGCGATCGTCGACGTTGAACGTCGCGCTGGAGCCACCGACGGCGATGCCGACCAGGAGGTCGGGACCGAACAGATGATCGACGCCAGCCGCACCGCCCGCGGCGCGATCGCGAAAGCCCGCGATACCAGCCGTTGCGTCGCCGGTGAGCGACTGACCGGCGCCGAAGCCCGACGCCCAGACATTCCATTGTGGCTGCGCAGGCGGCGGCGCCTTCAGCGCGTTGAACGCCGAGGTCACCGGCCGCTCCGCGGCGTAGCCGAGCGCGCCGCTACCTGCGGCCTCGCCGCGATGACCGGTGCGCCACGCGTCCATCTGGCCGTCCATGGTCTGGCCGAACAGGGAGCCGGCGGCGAAGGCGGTATTTTGCGCGCCGCCCGTACCCTCGCCCGAGAGCTGGTCGAGCACCCTCACCGAGCCGGCCGGGAGCAGTTGTGAATAGAGCGTCGCGGCCGCGCCCGTCAGTGCTGGCGAATAGCCGGCTTCGAGCGCATTGCCGACCGCACGCTGGTTCGCGGTCTCGCCCGCGACCGCGCCGAAGGCCAGGCGGGTCAGGGTCAAGTCGACGGAGGCGGCGTTATAGGTCGCGGCTGCGGTGAAGAAGACCGACGACGAGGTGACGCTGGCAAACTGGCCGGTGACCGAGGTGATGGTCTGGACCACGTCGGTGTAGGTGGTCGACGACTGATAGAGCCCCGGCTGGAGCACCGCACGCAAGGTGCCGTCGAGCTTGACCTGGCCGTCGGTCAAGAGCCCGTCACGAAGGCCTGCATTGTCGACGCGCAGCGTCAGCGTGCCCTGTGCGGTCTGGGTAAACGTGCCGCCGACGTAGAAGATGGCCGGTATGAGCGGCGTTCCCGGGTCGCTGATCGTGATCAACCCGGAATTGGTCAGGCTGACGCCACCACCGCCCAGGAGAAAAAGCTGTCCGTCCAGCGTGCCGTTATTGGTGATGGTGGTGCCGGTCGTGCCGAGGGAGAGCAGCGAATAGCCGTTCCGACCGCCCTTGATCGTACCGTTGTTGGTGATGATATCGTTGATGCCCTCAATATCCACCGCGGTTCCGTTCGTGCCGGACGCATAGATCGTGCCATTGTTCGTCACCGTCGTACCAACGTTCCAGACGGTGACGCCGAGTCCATCCTTGCCGAGCGCGGTGATGGTGCCCGTATTGATGAGAGTGTCGTCGGTCTGCAGGGCGACGCCCGTCGCATTGAAGCCGGTGTTGCTGCCTACCGTGATGACACCCGAATTCTGGATGATGTCACTGCCGTTCGTGACGATACCGTATGATCCCACTCCGGTGAGCGTGATGGTACCGGAATTGGTGATCGTATTGCCACTCCCGGCGGCCCCGATACCGGTGGCGCCTTGCGCCGTCGCGTTGATCATCCCCGTATTGGAAAGAGCGTTGTTATTTCCGAGCGCGAATATGGCGGTAGAACCGGCACCCACCGTCATCGTACCGGCGTTGGTAAAGTTGTTGTTGTCTAAACCCTGCATGCCGAGACTACTGTCGCCAACGGCGATGGTGCCTTTGTTGATCGCGGTGTTGCCGCTGCCGAGATTGATCGCCGTCTGTCCGTTGCCCACCGTGATCGAGGCGGTCGGCTGGACTGTCAGCGCCAGACTGTTCTCGGTGCCCGTGCCGAATCCGGTGCTGCTCGCGCCATCACAGGTGACGGTGCTGCCCGACTGCACGCAGGCGGCGACCGCTTGCCTTGCGGGGATCGCGACCGTTACGGCTGCTGACAACAACGACAAAGAGGCGAGCGTTAGGGCGCGCTCAGATCGCGCTTTGGCGATGAATGCCGGCAGTTGCTCAGTCTTCATCCGCGCCGCGTCACTTCTCGAATTCATCAATTTCCCCCCACTCGCCGCCGAAGCGGCCGTCGCCAGCAAACGGTCCTGATTGACGCCCTCACCGATCCGAATCAGAACCTGATCGCAAATGTGCCCTTGACGCTCTGGCCGGTCGCTCTCCCCGCGAAGGCGCCCCCGAACGTCGCGGTCGGGGTGATGGCGAGATCGAGCCCGGCTTCGACGAGCGCGGCTTCGCGCGCGATCGGCACGCCGGCAACGTTGAAGTCGGAGCCGCCTTGGAAGGCGACGGTCGACAGCGGCGTAGCGTGGCGCCAGCCCAGCGTCCCGCACGCGGTGATACGTACGCACTCCTCCCGATATAGACTCCGCCAACTCCTTTTCAGGCTGGTGAGAAATTCGAGCTCTCGTTCAGTAGGAAACAACACGACCACCCCCTATCGCTACAGTTGCGTACCCGTCTCTCCATGCTCACCAGCTCACCTTGAGCGCGCCCATGCCGGCGTAGCTCTGGCCTGCGCTCGAAAACTCGCCGGTGAAACGTGCGGACAGTTCCGACCAGTGGTTGAGGGCGAGGCGCGAGCCGACTTCGACCCGGCCAGCATCGGATGCCGCGCGCGCGCCTTCGACAGTGAACGCCGGGGCCTGCAAGGTGATCAACGATGCCGTGACGTCGCGGGTCGGAGAGAATTCGTGCACCCAGGCTACGTTTGCGAATGGCATCCACATCATGCCGTTGCCGACATTGAAGCGGCCGTCGAACTTGGTGCCGAGGAACACCGGCAGCGAGGACACGGTGTGCGCGGCGTAGCTCAGGCCAAGCACGCCGGGTCCGGTGCCGGTGACGCTGGTCTCGGTATAGCCAGCCTGCCAAAGTTGCGCGGTCTGTATCGCCGCATACGGCGTCACCGAGACTCGGGCGAAATCGTAGGTCCGGCCGACCTCGAGCCGCCCGCCGAGCTGGTCGCTGCCGAACGAGCCCTTGGCGGTCTCATCAGTGCCGATGCCGGTGATGGTGCGCGTGGTGGCGTTGTTGAAATGGCTGTAGGCGAGTTGCGCCGAGACGTAAGTCGCGCCGAAGCGCTGCATCGCATAGGCGCCGACATGGGCGCCGTCGACCCGGCCGGACGTGGCGCGGTCATCGACGTTGAACGTCGCGCTGGAGCCGCCGGCGGCGATACCGACCAAAAGGTCGGGATTGAGCAGATGATCGACGCCGACAGCACCGCCCGCGACGCGATCGTTGAAGCCGGCGCTGCCAACCGTCGCATTGCCCGAGAGCGACTGCCCGGCGCCGAAGCCAGATGCCCAGACATTCCATTGTGGCTGAGCAAGCGGCGGCGCTTTCAGCGCGTTAAAGGCCGAGGTCGTCGGCGATTCCGCGGCGTAGCCGAGCGCACCCGCGCCCGTGACGTCGCCGCGGTGGCCGGTGCGCCACGCGTCCATCTGGCCGTCCATGGTCTGGCCGAACAATGCCCCGGCGGCAAAGGCGGTGTTTAGGGTGCCGCTGGTGCCCTCGCCCGAGAGCTTGTCGAGCACGCCCAACGAACCGGCAGGGAGGAGCTGCGAATAGAGCGTCGCGGCGGCGCCGGTGAGCGACGGCGAATAGCCGGCCTCGAGCGCGTTGCCGACCGCGCGCTGGTTCGCGGTTTCGCCGGCCACCGCGCCGAAGCCTTGGCGCGTCAGGGTCAGGTCGACGGAGCTGGCGTTGTAGGTCGCGGCGGCGGTGAAGAAGGCCGATGAGGAGGTGACGTTGGCGAACTGGCCACCGACAGAGGTGCCCTGGACGACATTGGTGTAGGTGGTCGTCTGTTGATACAGACCCGATTGCAGCACGGCGCGCAAGGTGCCATCGAGCTTGACTTGTCCGGCCGACAGGCCGTCGTGGAGGCCCGTGCCGTCGACGCGCAGCGCGAGCGTGCCCTGCGCGGTCTGCGTGACCGCGCCGTTGAAGCCGAAGTTGTCTGGCGCAAGCGCGGTTGCCGGGTCGGTGATGGTGATCAGCCCATTGTTGATCAGGCTGTTGCTGTTGCCGGGGCCGAGGAAGGAAATGGCGCCATCAAGCTTGCCGTTGTTGGTGATGGTATTGCCGGTGGTGCCGAAGGAACTCAGCGAAAAGCCGTTCGCGCCGCCCTTGATGGTACCGTTGTTAACGACCGTATTGCCGGTGCCGAAAAAGGAAACCGCGGTTCCACTGGTGCCGCTCGCGACGATGGTGCCGCTGTTGGTCACAGTGTTGCCGTTGCCCGCGACCGCGACACCCAGGCCGCCCATGAAGTATGTCGCATTGCCGGCCGCATTGATCGTGCCGGTGTTGGCGAAATTGCTGCCGTCCGTCAGATAGACACCTATGCCGTCCGTGCCGCCGCCGCCAACCGTGATGGTGCCGGAATTCAGGATGGTGTTGCCGGTCCCGCTGGTGATGCCGACCGAGTTCGTACCGGTCAGCGTGATGGTGCCGGAATTGGTCGCGCTGTTGCCCGTGCCGTCGAGTTCGATGCCGCGGCTGATCGCCGTCGAGTTGATCGCGCCCGTATTCGACACCGTGTTGTTGTTGCCCAGGACAACGATCGCGTAGGATTGCTTACCGATCGTGATCGTGCCGGCGTTGATGAAGCTGTTGTTGTCGTTCCCCGACATACCCGTTGCGCTGTCGCCGACCGAGAGGGCGCCATTGTTGATGGCGGTGTTGCCGTTGTTGAGATTGATGCCGATCCCGCCGTTTGAGGGCACCGTGATCGAGGCCCCGGGCTGAACCGTCAGCATCAGATTGTTTTCGGCACCCGTGCCGAACCCGGTGCTGCTCGCGCCGTCACAGGTGACGGTGCTGCCCGACTGCACGCAGGCGGCCGCGACTGGCCCGGTCGAGATTGTGACCGCAGCGGCCACCGTGAGAGAAAAAGAAGCGGCTAGCGTCAAAGATCGCCCAGCCCACGGCACGGAGTTCGACTTCGCCAGGTACACCGTCTTGATCTGCATCGCGTCGTTTCTCGTTCTCATCGGTCATTCCCAAGTCTTGCATTTCCAAGTCTTGCGGCCGAAGCAGCCGTCCGTTGGCAAACTGGCCGGAGCGCACATTCGTCGTTTGGATTGGTGGAGGCCGCATCGCCGGCAGTTGCCCTCACCGATCCTCATCAGAACCTCACTGCGATCGTCCCCTTGACGCCCTGGTCGGTCGCTCTGGCCGCCATAGGCGACGCCGAGTACCCGTCTCTCCATGCTCACCAGCTCACCTTGAGCGCGCCCATGCCGGCGTAGCTCTGGCCGACCCTGGAGAACTCGCCGGTGAAACGTGCGGACAGTTCCGACCAGCGGTTGAGGGCGAGGCGCGAGCCGACTTCGACCCGGCCAGCATCGGATGCCGCGCGCGCGCCTTCGACAGTGAACGCCGGGGCCTGCAACGTGATCAACGATGCCGTGACGTCGCGGGTCGGCGAGAATTCGTGCACCCAGACGACGTTTGCGAATGGCATCCACATCATGCCGTTGCCGACATTGAAGCGGCCGTCGAACTTGGTGCCGAGGAACACCGGCAGCGAGGAGACGAAGCGCGAGGTGTAGCTCAATCCGAGGACGCCCGGCGCGGTCCCGGCGGTGCTGGTTTCGCTATAAGCCGCCTGCCACAGCCGCGCGGCCTGCACGGCCGCGAACGGCGTCACTGACACCTGACTGAAATCATAGGTGCGGCCGATCTCCAGGCGCCCGCCGAGTTGGTCGCTGCCGAACGATCCCTTGGCGATCTCGTCCGCGCCGATGCCGGTGATGGTGCGCGTGGTGGAGTTGTTGAAGTGGCTGTAGGCGAGTTGCGCCGAGACGTAAGCAGCGCCGAACCGCTGCATCGCATAGCCGCCGACATGGGCGCCATCGAGCCTGCCCGAGGTGGCACGATCGTCGACGCTGAAGGTCGCACTGGAGCCGCCGGCGGCGATGCCGACCAGCAGGTCCGGATTGAGGAGATGATCGACGCCGATCGAGCCGCCCGCGACGCGGTCGCTGAAGCTTGCGCTGCCGACCGCCGCATCGCCCGACAGCGACTGACCGGCGCCGAAGCCCGACGTCCAGGCGTGCCATTGCGGCTCGACCAGCGGCGGCGCCTTCAGCGCGTTGAAGACCGAGGTGACCGGCCGCTCCGAGGCGTAGCCGAGCGCGCCGCTGCCTGCGGCCTCGCCGCGATGACCGGTGCGCCACGCGTCCATCTGGTCGTCCATGGTCCGGCCGAACATGCTGCCGGCGGCAAAGGCCGTGTTCTGGGTGCCGCTGGTGCCCTCGCCCGAAAGCTGGTCGAGCACGCGGACCGAGCCGGCCTGGAGGAGCTGCGAATAGAACGTCGCGGTGGCGCCCGTGAGCGACGGCGAATAGCCGGCCTCGAGCGCATTGCCGACCGCACGCTGGTTGGCCGTTTCACCCGCAACCGCGCCGAACCCCTGACGCGTCAGGGTCAGGTCGACGGAGTTGGTGCTGTAGGTCGCAGCCGCCGTGAAGAAGGCCGAGGACGAGATGACGCTCGAAAATTGCCCAGCAACCGAAGTGCCGCTCTGCACGACGTTCGTATAGGTGGTCGACGAGCCATACAGGCCGGGCTGCAACACCGCACGCAAGGTGCCGCCGAGCTGGGCGGAATTGGCAAGCAGGCCATCGCTGTTGCCCGCATTGTCGACGCGGAGCGCCAGCGTGCCCTGCGCCGTCTGCGTGAACGCGCCGCCGAACGCGATGTTGCCTTGCCCAAGCACCATCGCCGCATCGGTGATGGTGATCAGCCCGTTGTTGGTCAAGCTGTTGCTGGTGCCGGCGCCCAGGAAGAACATGGCGCCGTCGAGTGTGCCGTTGTTGGTGATGACGTTGCCGGTGGTCCCGGGGGAGAACAGCGAATGGCCGTTCGAGCCCCCCTTGATGGTGCCGGTGTTGACGAGCGTATTGCCGTTGCCGTCAATGCGGACCCCGAAGCCGTGGGTGCCGGTTGCGACGATCGTCCCGCTGTTGGTCACGCTGTTCCCGTCACCCGCAACCAAGACACCTGTGCTGCTCGTCCCTGCGGCCGTGATCGAGCCGGTGTTGGTAAAATTGTTGTTCATCGTCAGGATGACACCGGCACTGTGGGCGCCGTTGCTGCCGCCGACCGTGATGGTGCCGGAGTTCAGGATGGTATTGATATCGCTGGCCCAGATGCCGGTCGAGAGAGCGCCGGTCAGGGTGATGGCGCCGGAATTGCTCACCGTGTTGCCGGTGCCTGCAGCGTAGATGCCGATGGTGTTGACCCCCGTGGAGGTGATCGTGCCGGTATTGGTGAGGACGTTGTTGTCGGTGAACCCGACCATCCCCCACGAGGTGGAGCCAATCGTTATCGTGCCGGCATTGGTGAAGGTGTTGTTGCTTACGCCCTGCATGCCCGCGCTGAAGTCGCCGATCGTGATGCTCCCGCTGTTGAGCACGGTGTTGCCGTCGGCGACGTTGATCGCGGGCTGCGCCGGGCCGATCGTGATCGAGGCGTTCGACTGGACCGTCACGGTCAGGTTGTTTTCAACGCCGGTACCGAAGCCGGTGGTGCTCGCGCCGTCACAGCTCACGGTGCTGCCCGACTGCACGCAGGCGGCGAACGCCGGCCTTGCGGGGATCGCGACCATTGCGGCCGCCGATAACAGGAACGGAGCGGCGAACGTCGGGACGCGCCCGAGTCGTACCGTGGCGGCGAATGCCGGCAACACGCCACGGAGGCCGTCGGGTCGAATGGATTTGGCGCAAGCGAAGTTGATCATTATGCAGACTCTCGGGGCGAACTTGTTGGTGGAAGCGTTTGGCGAATCCGGCGAATTGGTGTTCCGCAAGAACGATAGTCGGCAACACGCAGGCGGGCTTGGACCGGATCGAACAACGACTAGGCTTGCGCGCTACACATCGCCGGGTTCGCGGCGTGTGTTGCGGAACGACCACACGGACTGGGGCGTCAAGGGACGAAGCCGTTGCGCGCCGGCCGCGTTCGGATGTCCGACGGCGTCGCGCCGTAGTAGCGGCGAAAGGACCGGTTGAAATAGGACAGGTCGCCGAAGCCGCATTCGAAGGCGATGACGCTGATCTGCCGATCGACGAAGGTGGGATCGACCAGCATGCGATAGGCGCGGCTCAGCCGTTGCATCAGAACGAAATGGCTGAGGCTGGTGCCGTCATTGTCGAACAGCTTGCGGATGTAGGCCGGCGAAATGCCATGCCGCAGAGCGAGCGTTTCCGCGGAGAGGTCGCGCTGCATGATATTCGCGGTGATATCCGCTTTGAGCGCCTTGAGGCGCGCCGCGCGAACGCCGCGTCCGCTGGCGATATCTGCCGCTTCGCGCGTCGCGCCTACCGCCAACCCAACCAGATCCTGCAAATGAGTAGCGCACGCCGCCCTGAGGTGCGGTGTCGAGGCCTCAAGGTGCCCTTCCTGTAGAAGCGCGAGATAGTTACGGAGAAGACGCATCGGCGCCAGATCCGCCGGCAACGGGCGCATCAAGGCGTCGTCGACATCGGCAACAGGGATCAGCACGCGCGGAACGACGAGCGCCACGAAATCGATCGGCATCGCGTAGTCGCAGCTTCCAACCGAAGCATTGGACCAGAGCACCGCTTCGCCCTTGCGAAAAACCACCTCGCGCCCACGCTGGCTGATCGTCGCCTCGCCATGGGTCATCAGGGCAAAGACGAAATCGTCGCTGCCGTCCGCAACCAGGCTCGGCGTGCGCATCACCCGATTGGCGGAGCTGCTGATCGAAGCCATGGTGACACCGGGCAGGGCATGAATTTGCGCTTCGCTGCGGAAGGGCTCGCCCCGCGCCGGGTCCATCTCCATCTTGACGACCGAGCGGCCGAACACCTCGCGCCACGCCTCGATCTTGTCGTTGTCGGCGAAGGCATCGGTCGAAAACTTAAGATGCGACAAACGTTCTCCTCGCTCCCTCGATGCGCGGCATCATAAGAGCGAGTGAACGGCCCGGCTCGGACTCGACGGAACTCCGGTGCGGACTCAAGACAAAATCGTCTCCGGAGAGCGTGTTGTCGCGGTGTCGCGTCCCGCGACCACCGCTACAGCCTCCTGTTGGCGCCGGTCTGGTGATCCGCGACACGGGCCTGGATGATCTTGTTGCCGAAATAGTTGGCGGCAAGGCCGATGCCGAGCGCGGCGAGGCTGCCGCCAAAACCGGGGATCATCGACGATGCAGCCACGGCCGCGCCCTTCGCCAGGACCTGCAAGGCAGTGCCGTCGGTGAAGAAGCTGGGCAGCATGTCGAACACCGTCTGCAATTGCGGCCTCGCCTGGCGCGCGATGTCGGCCAGCTGGAGGACCTTGGAGAGGTCAGGATTCTTCGTGAGCACATCCGGCGGAATCAGCGCCTTCAGCTGCTGCAGCACATTGGCGTTTTCCGGGGTGATCAGGCTCTTCAGGTCGACGGCTTGCAGCTGGCGGAGGCCTTCCTTGATCGGCTCGAGCTTGTCGGCCGGCTGTCCCGACGACAGGAATACCTGCAGGTCGCCCAGAAACTTGAACAAGCCTTGCGGCAATTGTCCGGTTGGCGGGGGCGTAACCGGCGCGCCTGCCGAATTCGCCATCTCGACGATGCCGCTGTTGCCGATGCCGAGCACACCGAGGATCGACGCGATCCACCCTGCTGTCTTGGTATGGTCCGCCTGCTTGACGGTCACAGAGCCCATCTCGCGCAGATCGTCGGCCGTCGCCCGCACGCGCGCGGGATCGAGCGCACGCGGACGCGCGGTCTCGAATGCAGCGGCGGTCGCAGCATCCGCCACTCCCGTCAGCGGCAGATTGTTGTCGGCCTGGAACGCGAGCAGCGCCGCGCGCGTCAGTGGCCCGTAGTCGCCGTCGATCGCACCCGGCGGGTAGTTGAGACGCTGGAGTTGCTGCTGCACGAACGTCGCGCTGATGGATGGCAGCGGCGCGTAATTGCTGGCCACGCCGATGTTTGCGAGCGCAGGCGCGCCCGTCGCGAGTTGATTGAACGCGCCGAACTGCGGCCGTTGCGGATTGGGATCATTCGGGTCGACGCTCAGGCCGTATAGCGTCGAAGGCAGGCGCTGATGCAGATTCCATTGCCCGGAGCGGAGGAACGCGGCAGTGCCGTTGAAACCGCCGGATTGGGAAACCCAGGTGTAGGACACCAATCCGGCCTGCAGCAACGCCTGGCACACCGCGCCGCTGCCGTAGACGCCGACCTGATAGGAGGCGTCGCCCGCCCCGCCCTTCAAGGCCTGCCGAACCGCGTTAAAATAAGGAACGATGCGCGTGCGGATGTCCGCATCCGAAGCGTCATAGTCGACGGCGAAGTAAATCGCCGAACCTGCGGGTTGACCGATGACGTTCGCCGCATAATCGCGCGCGTAGGCGCCGTCCTGGGCACCCGCATCCTGCGAGAACGATGCTGCGGAATCGCCGGCGCCCTGGTAGACGACGGCGAGCCTCAGCCCCGCACGAATGATGGCGGCGGCTTCG
Organism: Bradyrhizobium sp. UFLA05-153; assembly: GCF_054185185.1. NCBI lineage: Bacteria > Pseudomonadati > Pseudomonadota > Alphaproteobacteria > Hyphomicrobiales > Nitrobacteraceae > Bradyrhizobium > Bradyrhizobium sp. UFLA05-153. The sequence continues at coordinate 61,045 of NZ_JBBIAM010000036.1, read as the reverse complement.
TCGGGCGTCAGCCGTTTTTCGGCCTGCCGCGTGTTGCGGCAATAATAGCGGATGATGGTATCGACGCCGCTCTGCCTGAGGCTCGCCAGACGCGGAGTTGTCCGCATGTTGGTGTCAATGATCATGGCTCGCCCCCGAGTTGGACGGATTGGCCGTTGCGGCCGACACATGAGGGTCTGGGTGAGTGTCGTTCATGGTCATCGGTTCGTGTTGGCGCCCGTGACGTGGTCGCGCGTGCGGGCCTCAATGACGCGATTGCTGAAGTAGTTGGCGGCAAGGCCAATCGCGAGCGTCGCGAGCGATCCGCCGAAGCCCGGGATCACGCTGCCGGCCACGGCCGCCAGTCCCTTCGACAAGAGCTGAAGCGTCGAGTCGTTGGCGAACATCCCGGGCAAGGCGTCGAAGATGGTATGGAACTGGGTGAACCCGCGTGCGCCGTCGACGATCTGAAAGAAATTGGCGAGTGCCGGATTTGAGCTGATGACATTGGTCGGGATCAGCCCGCGGAGATTGTCGAGGATCTGGATATTTTCCGGCGACAGCAGCTGCTTGACGTTGAAATTCTGCAGCTGCTTGGCGGCATCGAGCACCTGCTGGGTGTTCGCCGGATCGGCACGCAGCTGCGGTGACGTCAACAGCTTCTGCACTTCCGCCAGGAATTGGGAAAGATTAGGCGCCGGGGGCGTCGCAACGTTGTTGTTGATCACCTGGACCGCGGCGCTGTTGCCGATGCCGAGCGCGCCGAGGATCGAGGAGATCCAGGCGGCGATCTTGGTGTTATCAGCGGCCTTGATCGTCTGCGAGCCGCTCGTCCGCAGATCGTCTGATGTCGCTGAGAGGCGATCGCGCGACAGCGGTCGCGGCTGCGGCCGGGCGAACGCGACCTGGGTGGCAGGATCGAGGACGCCGGTCGGAGAAACGTTGTTGTCGGCCTGGAACGCCAGCAGCGCTTCGCGCGTCAGCGTGCCGAACTGGCCGTCGATCTCGCCCAGCGGATAGCCAAGCTCCGTCAGCTTGCGCTGCAGGCCCTCGACCAGCGTGCCCTTGTCGCCGAACCTGAGTTCGGTTGCTCCCAGGACGGGCGTCGTCTGCAGCTCCCGCTGCGGCACGACGTCCACACCGACCTCTGGCGCTTCCGCCCATCCGAGCGCCGTCTGCCGGATCTCATTGAGCCGGTTGAGCCAGCCGCGGCCGAACGTGTCGAAGATGGGAAGGCTGCGCAGATAGGATTCGTAAGCCGAGCAGTAGTCCTCGACGAGCATCTTCTGATCGGCGGCAAGGCAGGCGTCGATGGTGGGCGAATTCATGTGTCCGTCCAGAGCGAGCCCATTCTGCCCACGGGCCAGCGTCTGCTGCAGCAAACGGATGCCGCGCGTCGTCCCGCTCAGCACGGCCGTGTTGTAGACGACCTGGGCGGCCGGCAGCGGGATCTCGTCGCCATGCACCGGCGTCCAGTAGTTGGCGCGGAAGATCTGCAGCGCTTCGTCCCGCGTGAGGTTTCGCACGTCATCGGCGGTGACCGGCGCGTGCCGCCAGGCCGACAGGTCCTTCTGCGTAATGCCCATGTTGGTCGGCCCGCCGGGATCGCGCGGATGATTGGTGTAGCCGCCCTCCCATTTCTCGATCAGGGCGTGCACCTTCTCGAAGTTTCCGAGTGCGATGTCGCCTTGCAGGGGCGTCCCGCCGCCGCGCGTTTCCATCAGCCGTCCTGGCACCGGCCGGCCATTGACTAGCCCCTTCACGGAGCTCCAGTCGATGCCCGTCGCAAGATCGTCGGGTTTCACGTCGATCTCGAAATGCATGGTGTCCTTGATGTTGATCCAGTTGCCGCCCCACTCGAACACCCGCTTCTTGTTGACCGTCCTGATCGCAAGCACATCGTCGATCATGGCCTGGGTCATGTCGGTGTCGGCGAGGTTGCGCTTGACGTCCTGGGCGCGCAGATCCTGCGTCGGTTGGTCGGAAAAGCGGACCTTGCGCTGGTCCGAGGTCTCCTTGTACGGGTTCGTCGTCCAGTTGACGTCGAGTGCAATGCCGTAGGCGTGCAGGCTTTTCTCGCTGCCGCCGGTGATGGCGCGGCAATTGTAGCTGTCGGTATCGGTCGTCCTGATGTTGTAGCCATTGGCCGCTAGCACCATCGCCAGCGCCTGCCAGGCGTCAGCCGTCGGGGGCGCGACGAGGATCTCGTCGGGACCGAAGGAGATGCGGACCATCGCGTGCTGGTTGCACTCGAAGGTCTTCCAGTTTACGCGCTGCTGGGCGGTCGATTCGCTCATGCTGCCCCCTCCATCGCCTGCTCGTCAGCCACGGCACGGACCCGAGACAGGGGATGCGCTCGTTTAAAAAACTGCGCGCCGCGTGGGCAATCCAGCCCGTGCGACTTAAGGCCTTGCTCGAAATGGGCGTTCTACAAATGCAACCTTAGGGTACAGCAAGGACCGTCACAGCAGGTGTGAACTGGATCACTTGCGGCAAAACGTCCGGGGCGACGGCGTGCGGGGTCGTGCACGTTCCCCGCACAGGGGGACGCGAGGCGCAGGTGGTGGGGTAAGGCATCCCGCGATCAACACCGGGAGCAGCGGGCGCGCGACGGCTCCCAGTTCAGTTGCTGACCCGGTCCAGCTCGACGGAAACTTCGGAGGCCCAGGCGCCCGGCGATTCCAGCGCGAAGGACTGATGGTTGGCCTTGGTTCGAATGGTCACGAAAGCGGCGACGGTGTTGCCTTCGATCCTTGCTTCGACAAGGCCATCCGAGCTCTTCCCGGTGATCTTGCCGCCCTGGCGATACTCGCTTTCAAACCAGTTGCCCGAAATCGTGGAGCCGTCCTGCTCAATCTGGGCGGACAGCAGCATCTTGTAGGCATCGCTCGCGCATTTCAGCTCGAAGTTCATGGATTTTTCGGGCTTCTTGACCACGTAGCTTGCCTTGCAGCGAATTCGTTCGCGGCCCCCTTCCGAGAGCTTCATGGAACCGTTCCCGGACCAGGTCCCGGCAAGACCATCGATTGTTGCGCTCGCATGCGACGATGCCAGCAGCAGACAGCCAAGGACCGCCGCTCCTATCTGCCGCCTGTAACAGCCAATTCGTACCAACGCTCCGTACTCCCTGCGCCATTGGTTTTCGATACGGCTGGGTACTCCAAAAAATGAGTGTCCTAAAGATGTCCGATAGGTGACTGCTCTTGGCGGGCGGGGCCGCCAGCAACATTCGGCAACAAGAAAGCTCTCGTGCGCGACGGAAGGCACCCAAGGTTGCTTCTTTGGAGAGCTGCAACGCGAGACAACCACGCGTTAAAGATTTCTACCTAGTGATCGCTCCATGAATCTTCGTGGGTCATCAACCGGAGACATTCGCTCATGAAACGCCGTGACTTCCTGATCAGCGCATCCGCCGTCGGTTTTGCAGCGCCTGCGCTTTTCAGGGCGGCCGTGTTGCCGGCGCTGGCGCAGGCGCAGGCGCCTGCCGGAACAGCCATCGTGCGCGCGGCGATTTTCCCGACGATCGGCTTTTCGCGCGTCGGCAATGGCGATGAATGGTTCCTCGCGCCTGAAGTGCCGGGCCTGATGAACGAGCCTGCGGGCGGATTCAAGCAGGGACCGAGCCGCATCAAGAAGCAGGTCCAGCGCTTTCGCGTGTACGGCTATGACGATCAGGGACGCGTCGTGCGCGAGCTCGGCGAGGCTGACGGCCTGCGATGGACCGTGCATGTGGCGAACAGCAAGGCGGCCTGGTACGGCTATTCGAACGCAATGGACGGCGGCGACAATGCGCCGGGCATTCCCGGCGCGTTGCGCAATGCCGCCATCGAGCCGGCCCACCGCGAAGAAATGCTGGTGATCGACGCCGGTCCCGTCCGGATCGACGGTGCTTCGAAGAACGCCGACGGCCGTGACGCGGCCTATCGCATGGCGGGTAAGTTCTGGAAGACGATGCCGGTGACGCTCGGTCATCTGCGCACCGACGAGGCCGGGCGGCTCTTGGTTTTTCCTGCCGACGGCATCTCCAATTCTGCCCTGCCGCAGAATCCGGTGCGCGACTTCACCAACAATGACGGGTGGCATGACGACTGGTGTGACGGCTGGGTGAAGGCCAGCGTCCGCCTCGGCGGCACGGACATGGCCTGCGAGCCGGCCTGGGTGGTCTGCTGCGGTCCGAAATTCGCGCCGCAGATCGAGCCGATCGTCAGCCTCTACGACGCGGCACGGGAAGCGATGATCGCGTCCGGACACATGAAGCCACTGTCCGCTGCGGTGTCGTTCCGCCGGGACGTGCTTCCGATCCTGCGGCGCGCCGGCATGATGCAATGGATCGTACAGGCATCCTATCTCAGCAACGCCTGGACCGATCTCGACGACCTGTCCGATCCCGCCGTCTTCCAGACGCTTGCGGACCCCGCGGAGAAAGCGCGTCCCGCGCGCGAAAAGGTTCTGGCCGCCTTCCGCAAGCCCGGCGGCGAAGACCGGCGCTCCGACGCGCTGCCTCCGATGCTCGGGGATGGCGTCAACTTCCCGGGAAGCCCGACCGGCTGGCTCACGCTGACGCCGACCCAGTACCAGATCCTGATCCGCTGGGCCAAAGGCGAGTTCACCGACGACCTCAACGACCCGGCCGCCAACGCGGTCGAGAAGCTCGACGACATGCCATTGTCGCTCCGGCCGGAGGCGCTCACGCGTGCGGCATTGGATGCCTGCTCGGGTGGTGCATTCCATCCGGGCGTCGAGATCACATGGCCGATCCGCCATGCCGCGCTGTATCGGTCCACGACGGAAACACCGCTCCCCTTCCGCATCGCGATCTCGACGCGGAAGAGCCTCGTGCAGGATGTCGGATTGCAGCTCAACCCGCAGAATGTCTTCGCCGGTCATCCCGATCGGAAGAACGATGGCGCACCGGTCGGGCCGCAGGCGCCGGGCGATCTCACGCGATGGATGGGCGTTCCCTGGCAGGGCGATGCATTCAGCTGCCAGTCCGTGCTGACGGCCGACGGTTTCCCGACACCGGTGTGGTGGCCTGCGCTGCTTCCGGTCGACGTCCTGCCGGAAGGTTTCTACAAGCAGATGATGCGCGCGGACCTCTCGGCGGAAGAGCGGCTGCGCTTCTATCACGCGCGGGTTGCCTGGTCGCGCGGTGCGGCCGGCATCGGCCTGCATGTCGAGGCCAGCTACACCGACGGATTGCGGCGAATGATCGCGCTATGGACGCAAATGGGCGTCGTCGTGCGCCGCGTCGGACCGAAGGACGTCCCGGGCATTCCCAAGGACGTCTTCGTCGAAGTGCAGCGCGGCACACTGGATCTTTCCGCGATCAAAGACCGCACCTAGGCGCGCATGCACCAGGTCGCGATCCTGGGCGCGAGAATGGCAGGGATGGCCTGTGCCCGCACCCTGCTCAGGCGGGGATGCCGTCCGCTTCTCATTGCGCCCGGTCATGACGTCGCCAATCGCGGCGAAACGCTTTCATTTCGCGCCTCTCCCCATCTCGAGAGTCTCGGCTGGCTTGGCTTGCTCGACGCGGAGACTGCGATCGCCTGTCAGGGGCGCTATTCGGTGTGGGGTAGCGCCATATTGCGGCGGAATGCGTTTCACCAGGAGGGAGCGTCGGGCTGGCATATCGACCGGCAGCGGTTAGAGACCCGCATGGCCCGGACGCTCGACGCCGACGGCCTCGCGCGGCAATGCGCCGAGGCCCGACGGCTCTCGCGGGCACCGGACCACGTCGTTGTCGATCTTGCCGATGGCTCCTCGATCGAAGCCGAGTTCGTGATCGATTGCTCCGGCCGCGCCTCGGTCACATCCGGGGGCGAAGCGCCGCTTCGCCGTCTGGACAAGCTCGTGGCCTGCTATGGCATTTTCGAGCTCGAGCAAGATGTCGAAGCCGTGCCGGCGACGCTTGTCGAGGCTGTGGCGGCGGGATGGTGGTACATGTCCATGCTGCCAGGTGGCCGCATCCTGCTCTGCTTCTTTACGGATTCGGACTTGCTCCCGGCGGGCCTGCGCAAGGACATGACCTTGTGGGCCGACATGGTTTCGCACACTCATGCGATCTCGGCACGCGTGACGAGCCTGGGGATCGACGTGGCTGCGTGCGCGCAGCTCAAGTTCGCGCCGGCGAGCACCACCACCATGTCAGGGATGATCGACCATCGCATTGTCCGGGCGGGCGATGCCGCGACTGCGCTCGATCCGCTGGGAGCGAATGGCCTTGCTATCGCGCTGTGGAGCGGCATTCAGGCTGCCGAGAGTGTGGCCGGTGCGCTGGCGGGGGACACAACGGCATCCCGGCGCTACGAGCGACAGTTTCTGGAGGGGATCGCATCCTACCTGGCCACGCAGCGCGCAATGTATGCATCCGAACGTCGCTTTCCCGACGCGCCCTTCTGGCAGCGACGCAACGACATTTCGCTTGAGACCATCTCGTCTGACCTCGAGGCGTAACCAACGGCACGCTCCAAGCCGCCTGTCGGTCAAAACAAAAATGGCCCGCTTGGAAAGCGGGCCATTTTCACATCGGAACCGGCAAAGTCCGAACTTGGTTGCGGGGAGGCGCAACCACCGATACCGACATTCGGTTCGAGTTGCGATTTGATCCCTGCGTCACGAACGCAGTGAGCATCTTCTAAGTTATTGATCTTTCTTGATGTAGTAGCCGTATCCGTCCCGTTTTGTTCACGGTCGTTTCACCCAATTCGTTGCGAGTTCGTTGCGGCTCTCTTCAGGAGAACAGGACCGGGGACCGATGGTTCGAAACCGTCGTCACCTGCCTCAACGACCTTCCGTGCTGCTCGTCCACGGCCGTGTCGATCCTCGGATCCGCATCCAGATCTACGTCAGGCGGTATTTTTGCCTGTAGACGTCGAGGAAGTCGCGATCGCAGCAGATGCAGCGGCCGCTCGTATCCTTGGCGCGCGGGTCGCCCAGGAACGGCGCAAGCGGTCGCAGCAGATTAATCCGTGTCGTCGTGGTCGAGGCAGGCGGCATGCCGGCCGCGTGCTTGACCAGATCGGCCGCAAGCATGATCCCCGCGAGCGCCGACTGAAACACCATGGGTACGACGGCCGTGCCCGCGTGGCTGCCGCCGGTCAGGCCGACCATCAGGCCGCCGCAGATGGCGTTCCGGTAGAAGGTCTGTACCGGCTGGCCGACGAACATCTGGAGCGCTTCGAAGGGGACGTCGAACGCGTTGGCGACGCGCCGGACGAAGGGCTCGGTCACCGGCTGATGCGTCTGCAACAGTGTCCGGATTTCCTGGTGGGCATCGGGAATCCTTAGTTCCTCCGCCACCCGTTCGTGCTCGTTCTTCACCGCGCCGGTCGGCAAGTAGAGGCAGGCGAGGCATGCGTCATCGTCCACGAACGAATGCCGGGAGACGCCCAGATCGACGTCCTGGGTCCATGCGTTCACGATCCATTTGGGCAGCGAGGCTTGGAGCGCAATGCGATCCTCGGCCGTGTCGAGCGCCACCGCGACCCGCTCGAAAGCGCGCTTGCGGCGACCGTCGACATAGTCGCTCCATCGCTGCGGGTGCGATCTCACCTTGAGCGCTTCCTGCCCGAACAGCGCGCGGGCGAGCCGGACCTTCCGGCGACCGACATCGTGCTGCGTGGCCATGACGTAGCGCTGAAGGTTCGGAAGGTCGGCGTTCTCGTGATCGACGAGATGAAGGACGCCGGCGAGACCTGGAAGGCGCGACAATGCCCAGACGGCGCCGTTGCCGATTGCGCCCAGGCCCACGAGATAGGCGTCTCCCACGTCGCAGATATCCGGCAGCGCCGATGCGGCCGTGGATCCCTGAAGGTAGGTCGATAACGACAGGTCGATCTCGTCGTCGAGATCGCCGCGGGGAAGCTGATCGGCGAAGATCCTTCTGAAGACGTTGGCGGCGCCGAAACATGCGGCTGCGCCGGCGCCGAATGGATTCTTCGTCGATCCGGACCGCACTGGCCCCTTCCGCGACAGCAGCGCGCGCCACCCATCGGAGCCGATGTAGATGGCGTCGAGTCCGGCGGCCACTTCTGTGTTGCCGACGGCGACGACGATGTCGGCGTCGGCAAGTTCGTCTTGCAGCTCGATGCGGTCGTTGATGCTGAGGGCCAACCCCCGGAGCCGGGTCGCGTGTTCGGCGGCGGCGGACCCGACCGGATGGATGACCAGCACCGGATAGAGCCGGGCAAGGAGCCGGACCGACAAGTCGAGAGTGGCGCGGTTTTCTGGCGACTTGACGGCGGCCTCGTCGAAGGACAGCGCTACGAGGTGCGCCGACAGTCGGTCCTTGAAATCTTCCAGCCGGAAGTTCGCGAGGACCAACGAGGCGGCCGTGGCGCTCCGGTCGAAGAAGTTGGCAAAGGCCATGGCTACTCCACGATCGTGATCATGCGGGCAGCCTGCGACGCGGAAATACCGCGCCAGGCGCCGGTAGCATCCAGCCGGTACGAGGCTAGGCGGTCGATCGCGAACGGGCCCGTCGCGAAGTCGGGCATCACCAGCGAGAAGCAGCCCACCGTCGTCGCGACGGCGTATCGGTCGTCGGTGCCGGAGTGGTAGGCCCGGCCCGGATGGCTGTGGATCTGTGCGATCAGCGAGAGCTTCTTGCGGTAGAGCCAGACGTTCAGCCGATGCAGCTCCTGGGCCTCGGTGATGACGCAGACACCGTCCTCGGTGCGGATGTGTTTCTGGGCCGGGATGACTGCCTCCTCCACGATGAACATATCGCCGGTCTGCCGGCCGGCCCACAGGCCTAGACCTTCGAAGCCGTCGCGTCCGACCTTGCGCATGTGGGCGTGGACGGCGTTGGCGCAGTTCCGCGGCACCCGGACCGAACGGACGTCGGAGAGCCGCGTCATTCCCGGAACGCCTGCGGATTCGCTCCCAGGGCGAGCGTGGTCGCCTGCACCTGGATTTGAAACATCGAGAGCGGCTCCACGCCGTAGGTCCAGATCTTGTCGAGGATGAAGGCCAAGGAGCCTTCGCCAGAAGCTCGGTGCAAAAGCCATGAATCACCGGTGTGGGCGGGGTTCTCGTGATATTCGCGGATGCCCGGCAGACAGATGAAGGGATGATCGTCGAGACCGTTGGCCTGCACGATGTTGGCGACCGGAACGGTTCCTTGCTGGAGCATTGCCGCGAACATTTCGGGCGGCATGCTCTGACGCCGCAGCATGGAGAAGTTGAGGTTGCGCGCGACCAACGGCTCGCGGGTGAAGGGGTCCACGAAGCGGACCGACAAGGGCCGCAGGTCGTAGTCGGTGAAGTCGATCACGACGGCCGCGACGATCGGGAAGGGGCGCAGTTTCGGAACCGCGAAGGCGACGCAGATGTCGGGAAAGTCGGCATCGAGAAGGAGCCAGCCCCGCTTGCGGTAGGCGGTCTCCATCTCCCGGTATGAAGCGATCTCGCGGTCGAACTTGGCGCGCGAGACCGCCGGATCAACGACCTGCGGCGCCACCAGCAGCTCCCGCCTTCAGGCTGAGGAAGAGTGTGACCTCCTTGCCGAAGTGATAGTGAGCGACGCGCTTGTCGGGGTCGAGAACCGTGCCGGCCTCGTTCTTGATTTCCCAATTCTCGGGCGGCTGGGCCAGGTTCTGGGTCTCGGTCAGGGCGCGCTGACGGACGTCGGAGAGCTGTTCCTGCTGGGTAGCCTCGATCGTGACCGGCTGGCCGTTGACCACCATCGTGATCTTCACAACCTCGCCGTGTTGATCGTGGTCGCCGCCATGGTCGTGACCATCGTCGTGCCCGTGGTCGCCGTTACCGAGTTCCCGCTCGAGTGCCTTCGCCTCACGTTCCAGCCGCTGGGCATCCTTATTTCCGTGATCGTGCATGGTCGACTCCGTTTCCGCGGGCGCTCCGGAATCGGCACCCGAACTAGGCCAAAAGCCTAGCGTGATTCCGGCTAAAGATTTACATAAGAAACTTTAAATTTCGTTAATGTTTGTATTGGACACAAATTTGTTTGTGCAATTGACGTGCCAATCGAATTGCGTTTCTATCACGCCATGACTGATTTGGAGATTTACAGGATCGTTGGCGCCGGCTTGGCGGCGAGGCGGAAGAAACTCCGGCTCAAGCAGTCGGAGGTCGCCGATCAGATCGGTCTCACCCGAGCTTCGCTGGCGAACATCGAGCGAGGACGCCAGAAGATCATGCTTCACCAGGTTTATCGGTTGGCCACGGCCTTAAAGGCGGAGTCGATTACCGACCTGGTCCCTGGCGCTTTTTCGTTCGAGCAGGCCAGTGGTCCGCTCATGATCGAGGGCAGCGACGTTAGTGAGGCGCAGCGGGCGCAGATCGAGCAATACGTAAGACGGACGGGCGGGGGCCGCAGATGAACGAACTGGAAGAGGCGAGAGAGCAGGCACGTGCTCTGGTCAACAAGCTCGGATTGCGGACGCCGCCAGTCCCGGTGGAGAAGCTCGCGAAGGGTTTGGGAGCGCGCGTGGAATACACGCCATTCGACGACGAATTGTCGGGAATGGCGTTCATCCGGGACGGCAAGCCGGTCATCGGGGTCAATTCCAACCATCACCCTAACCGACAGCGCTTCACGATCGCGCACGAATTGGCGCACGTGGTACTGCATCGATCGAAGCTCGAGGCAACGGTGCTGATCGATAAGGGCAGAAATTTCCTCCCGCGCGATTCCGTCTCCGCAGAAGGCTGCGATCCCCTCGAAATGCAGGCCAACGCGTTCGCTTCCGAACTTCTCATGCCTGAGCGGCTCGTCCGACAGGTGCTGACGGAATCGTCCCGCGACATCCAGGATGACGACTACCTGATTAGCATAGCAAATCGGTTCCGCGTCAGTCTCGCCGCTCTACAGTTCAGGCTCGGAAGGCTGTAGGCGACGTCCATCGTGGCTTTCATCCTGTACGATGTCGAAACGTCGGGGTTGAACAAGCGCTTCGACCAGATACTCCAGTTCGCCGCCGTCAGAACCGACGCTGATCTCAATGAGACCCATCGGTTCGAGACGAAGTCGCGTTTGATGCCCCACGTCATTCCGTCGCCGCAAGCGTTGCTCGTCACCGGTCATACGCTCGCCGACGCCGAGAGCCGTTCAAGGCAGTCGCACTACTCGATGGTGTGCGAGGTCGCCAATGCGCTCGCATCGTGGTGCCCCGCGACGTTCCTCGGATACAATTCCATTCGCTTCGACGAGGAATTCCTGCGGCAGGCGTTCTATCATTGCCTGCATCCAATCTTCCTGACCAATACGAACGGCAATGCCCGTGCGGATGTCCTCAACCTAATGAGGGCTGCAACGACGTTGTATCCTTCCGTGGTGAATGCCGGCCTTGACTCCGATGGGCGTCCTACTCATCGTCTCGGTGCGGTCGCTGCGGCGAACGGCATCGTGTCGCACAAAGTCCACGACGCTGCGGCCGATGTCGATGCCATGCTCGGGCTATGCAAACTGGTACGCGCCGGCGCGCCCGATCTCTGGTCGACGTTCCTGCGCTTCTCGTCGAAGGCGGCAGTCGTAGACTTCGTCAGGAACGAGGACGTATTCGCATATTTCGACTACTTCGGGCGCCCGCAGGTAATCCATTTCCTGACGAGGGTCGGCATTAGCCCGCGCGACGCCAATGCGCATTATTGCCTCGACCTCGCCAGCGACATCGACGCCTTGCGCAAGCTCGACGACGGCGAACTCGCCGCTCGCATGACAGTGGAACCTCGGCCCATCCGGCGGCTGAAGGTCAACGCCTCGCCACTACTATACCCGTTGTGGGACATCGATGCCGGCCGCTTTCACGATCTGACGGAAGACGAGTGTGCGCGACGAGCATCTTCGGTTCGTGCCGATCCCGAATTCATGGACGCGCTCACCCGTGCGGCCGCGTCCCTCGAGCCGACCTATGCACCCTCGGATCATGTCGAGGAGCAGATCTACGGCGGTGCCTTCTTTTCCGACGCCGATGCCGAGTTGTGCCGGCAATTCCACGGCCTCCCTTGGGAGGCGAGGTCGGACCTGGTCCATCGTCTTGAGGATGTGCGTCTGAAGCGCCTGGGGCGCCGGCTGATCTACTTCGAGAGCCCGCATCTGCTCGACGAGGCGCAGCGACGCGTGATTGAGGACGATATCGCCGCACGGCGACGCGGAGACGGGAAGTACGCCTCTCCGCCCTGGATGACCATTGCCGCTGCTCTGTCCGAGCTCGAGTCGATCGAAGCAGAGGTGACCGACGCGTTCAAGAAGCCGTTTTACGACCTTCGATAGACCGAGGCTCGCCGGAGGCCTGCTCCCGTGCCGGGGCGAGCGCCCGCTCCGTCCGCGGCGCGATCTGAAGGTCGCGCAGCCCGGTTACAGCGATTCTCTAAAGGTCCGAATCGGGCCGATTTAGCAAATCGCTAAAGTGTTCCACTGGAAAGCGAAAATTTACTGGTTGACTATGGGGCACCGGAATCTATTTTAAGGGCAGGTTTAGCCTACGAGGTCACCGCGTGTGGTCGCCCTTCCGCCCGAGCAGAAATGCTTGGGCGTTTGTGTTTTAGGGCCTGCGTTTGACGCTCTCGAAACAGTAGTACTTTGTTGCGAGCATCGGCCACTCTTCTGACTCCATTCCGCACTCGATCAGTTTCCCGTCTTCCATCAATCGCTGGAACGGTCGATTGCTCGCGTGATACCCGCCGATGGAGATCGGCCAAAGGAACAGATCGGCGAATTGCGCCATCGGAGATGACTTTTTCTTCGGCTTCAGTTCGTAAAGCGTTTCCCTGAACTGCTCAGCCGTCAGGGGCGCATATTTGTCCGACGTATCGACCGCGAACGGAGGCCCCTTCGTTCGCAAGTCGTCATAGTATCCTCTTATCAACGCGTCTTCCGGCTTGTTGCACCGTTCGGGCGACACGCGAAGGCGATACCCAATCGAGCGGGCGTATTTTGCCGCGCGCTCGACGGCGATGTTGAAGGCGCTCTTGCAGAGCATCCATCGTTGACCCGCATACTTCTCGGCGTATCGTGCGTTGTAGCCTGGGCGGTCTATCACGCACGCGAGGCCCGTGACGGGCGCGCCTCTCATCAGTTGATAGAGATCCTCGAAGAACTTGTCCTGGCTCGGTTTGCTCAACTCCATGAGCCACAAGAAATTGCCCGTGCGGCCACGAATTTCCACCGAATGAATTGCATCGGCAATATTCCACTTGTCGCAAAAAGCCTTGTGTAAGGCGCGCGCCGCTTCCTCATCTTCCTGTTTCACCAGCACGCCGCCCAGGGCAAACCAATCGTACCCGTGCGCAGCCCGCTTCCCGGGATCGTGGTCGGGATGCCTAGTGCCAGAGTCATCGAGATAGAAATTTACGACATTGGGCATGTGCGACTTGCAGATGAGTGAATGGGGAGCGTGGACAGCGGTATTACTCGTTTCTGTTTTCGCATCAAGCACGGCGGTGGTGTCGCCTCAATGCCCCGACACGCTGCATCGTCATGGCGCGGTTCGGGCACAAGCGTGTGAATACTCCCGGGTCGGAGAGCGCATCATCGCCAAGCTTGACCACGTGACCGGATAGACGCACGCGCATTCTACTACCGACGGCGCGCCGTCTCGCGTCGAAAGCCGAACGAGCGCCCTCGGTATTCATCGCTCAACGGAATAAGACCAAGGACGCTAGGCTTCGGCATCGGCTGCGTTGGCGGGTGGTGGTTCATATCATCAGACTTCGGGGCGCGTTTTGATTACCGGTGGGGACACGTTCACCGCCTCGCTTCATGACGACGCCTTCTCCGGTCGTCTTGTCGGCGTACACGAAGCGGATCCCGTAGTCCCTCTCGAGCTTGTCCCTGATCGCCGCGATGACGTCGATCCGCCGCGGATTCGTCGGAATCGTCTCCTCCGTCTTGAGCCGGATGATCGTACGTCGCATGACCCGACGAGCGTTGCGAGTTCTGCTTGGTCGAGGTTGAGAAGATCGCGCGGGGCCCGTATCCTCCGCGCTGTCGGTTCATGTGACGGGTCGGGCGGGCCGTAAGGCAAGCTGACACGACTTACGATGCCGCGGCGGCGGGTAAGGTGAACATCGTGACGATCGCAGCACCTTGCGGTGGTGAAAGCGATCGGTGGCGCGCTAGAAAACACGCATCGATCTGGCATCAGTTCTTTGGCACGCCTCGTCGTTGAGATCCAGAAGTTCGACCAAGCACCTCTACGGTTGCGCTCTCGCTCTTTCGGGCGTTCTTATCTTCCTGATCTCGCCCCTTGGACATTTCCTCTGTGCCCTTACAAATCGTACCCGCCCCGTCTGCGCATAGACAGTAAGCGCGTACGGTCATCGTATTGACCTTATCCATCCTTTCGATGAGCTGGTTGCCAATCGCTCGGCATGCTTCGGGGCTACGCGTTTCTATCTGACTCGTACTTTGGAGGGTCCAGTTCATTTTTGTTTCCAACTCAGCCTTGGGGATGCCTTTGGGATCCATCGGCGGCTGCCCAACGAAGTACAGAATCAAAAGGGTAGTCTGTAGTGAATCCGCGACGTCCATAGTGAGCCCCTTATTGACCAACCGCCCTGATATTCTGCAATTGTTGCCGAATTTGCTGGAGAGAGACCTGTTGGTCTTCTAAAATTGAAATCGCTGACGTTACCTGACGCGCCTGATTTCGTTTGAACCCGTCCCCTCCTGCTGGCAGGGTCACGAGATCATACTTTGCCACAACGGCCGGCTTTTTCGTAAAGACGATGCTCAATGTCTCATCGAGTTGGTAATATCCTCCAAGAGTGAGGAAGTCGGTCCCTGGCGGAAATGTGTAGGTGTAACTGGCGGCGCCATTGAATTTAACGACGACTTGGGCCGTGAACTTTGGATTGTCGATGGCTGAGCCAGCCAGCGCGGTGGCTTGGACAGAACGATAAAGCCATTCTTTGATCGCAAGATTCTTCGTCAGTGCATGATAGGAGATGGTTTCTCGCTCGCAGGGTAGCGCACTATCTAGAATGAGCTTTTCAGAATCGAAATTGAAATCAACGCTTCCTGTATGGTTTCCCCTCATATCCAGGGTGACGCCGTTTCCGGTCCCAAAGACCCAGTTCGAAAAGCGTGTGGTCGCGGTTGCTGGTACCTTCCGAGTTAAACCGGCTCCAGGAACGATATCCGCTTCCGACTTTGGATTCAGCGTGACCGCAATCTTCCAGTTTCGTGCATTGAACAATTCATGGGGCACCTCTCGGTCAAGTGTCCCGAGCGCATCCTGAAGTTCGCAGGCCGAATGAAGCATGATCTCCCGCATTGGAAGTGCCCAATCCGGTGCAATGTCGGGCATGATGGCGCATCCGCCAAGCCCGCATGTAAGCGTAAGCGCAATCCGCTGAACTATTGACACTTTCAGTCCCCCACCTTTAGTACCCAGCGCGACACCCCTCGAAGATTGCTTCCTAAGTGCGACCTCGAATTCGATGCGGCATCTAATTTCTACTGCAGGCCATCCGTCGCCATACGTTCCTGCCGCAACGTGACGTATCCGGCCCACCAACCTCGCCAGCGATCCATAGCGGGTCCGCTCTCCAGACGGTACGCAAAGACAGCAGAACGACCGCCGCTATCAATGTTGCACGAAATGTCATGGGCATTGTTCGCGCTCTCGGCCTTAGGCGTACAAGCGACGATTTTGTAGCTAGGCTCCGCCTGAAAGCGGGACTGATAGTTGCGAGAATGCGATGCAAACGTTACTGGATGATCGTCTTTGGTCTCCGACACCGTAAAGCTTCGATCAAGTTTCGGAGGTCCCAAAGGCGCTTTCGGAGATCCTCCATCATTGATCGTTATTTGAGTGCTCGCATCGACAACCAGATCCTCCGGAGACACGCGCCAGCACCGCTTGTCCTCCGGAATTTTATCTATCTGCTGAAACAATGGGCTCGCGATCAGCTCCGAAGCAGGGATGAAGAAGTTCACGCCGTTCACTTTGCGAGTCTCTCCTCCGAACGTCCACTCGACGATGCCGCCGGCAGCGATGCCCAATAGGAAGCCGTGATCTTCGAACACAGGCCCCCCGCTGTTGCCAGGGTTCATCACCGTGTCAGTCTGCCAGCGGATTTCCTTGGGAGGGGCGCCGTGGTTGCTGATCAGACCACCAGATAGGCTGAGATCCTGGTTGAGCGGAAAGCCAAGCACGAGCACCGTTGTACCCATCGGAGCTTGCGATGGCTTCACCAGAATGGGCATCGGACAACGGGTCCCACCAGCGTCCGAGACAGGCGCGGTCAGTTGCAGCAGCGCAAGATCTCGCTGGGAATCTCGTGCCAAGAGAGTGGCCGATTTCGGATTGTTCAAGCGCGACTTAAGACGAACGAAGATATCCAATCGCTTGTAATTGTTGGCGTCTGGTATGACATGATTGTTCGTAATGATCAGCGTTTCGCCAATCAAAAGACCGGACCCTGCTCCAACATCTTGAGTGTCGTTGTAGAGAGTCCCGATCGTCTCCACATGGGCGACGCGAGCATCGTATTTCCCGGCAACCTTGACCGCAGCCTCGTCAGCGTGAGGGCTAACGGGAAGGCCTAGCGCAATCAGAAGCGCTAACTCGGTGGCCCATAGAAGGTTTGAACCGCCTCGATATCGAGAGCGCTTAGCTTTCCGTCGCCATTCCATATTGGGTTACAATAATTCATGATTGATTGTGGATCGTACTTCGTAACATTGTAATCGCCCGTCGTTCCTTGAGCGTCTTTTCGACATTCGCTCGGGGCATCGGCACGATTTTGCTCATGCGCAAAGCCCAAGGCATGTCCAAATTCATGGGCCGCGACGGCGTATACACAGAACTCACGGGTCTTCTGACAACTTTTGCTCCAAGTCTCAAAAGTAAAATTGAGGACCATGCCGTCGGGGCGTTTGTCGAGAAATCGGCCCAACGCTTTAGTGTGAGGCCCTTCGTCCGAAATACGGATATGGATGCCGGGCGTGTCTTGCGCGCATTTTCCCCAACCTTCAAATTTTATTTTGGAGTACCGTTGCCACGTGTCCTCCACAGCAGATCTTACAATCGACCGGTAAGGTGCGTCGTCACTTTCTAGATTTTCCCAGCAAACCTGAATATTCAGTTGCTCCCACTTCGACGCTTTAAGAACATTGCCGAATGCCTCCTCCTTGCTCATGCCTGTCGGAAGAGCGACTTGAGCAAAAGTAGTGGACGGTCGGATCAGCACTGTTCCGCCCGTCACAAGGACGAGCAGTGCGAAGATAAAAACTCGACTCATCGAACAGATCCCACGGCTCAAATACATCGCCGCACCAGCTACAATAGATCAACTATAAGTTGGCATAGAACGCAAACGCCGGCAAGCGCGCTCTTACCGCTTGGCAACCGCTTCCTAGGCGTGCCCCTGTCGTCCGATGAACTCGGCGACGCGATGATCCGGCCGTCGCTATTCGAGCGCCAGCGTGCTGTCGACCATCATGATGGCGACGGGACCAGTTTCGTGGCGCAATTCTTTAGTTTCGTCATCGCCGTCGCGACCATTTTAGTCTGCGGGAAGCGACCGGCGCCGCATCACGTGAGTGCCAGAGTACCAAAGTCGCGAAGTCTCTGGGGGACCATCTGACCTTGCCCCGAAGTTTTATCCAGTCCTGAGTTCGCTCCGGCTGGTGGATTTGCCCGATTGGGCGGTGGTCAAGACGGGAGCTGGTGCGGAGCCATCGGCATAGCGCAGCGCCAGATCCCGTCGCGGGTTGCAGGTGAAGGCGAACTCCGATGGTGTTTTCCATCCGAGTTGCGAGTGAGGTCGCGTATCGTTGTAGTCGGCCCGCCAATGTCGAGTTCGACCCGGGCCTGGGCCAGCGAAGTGAAGAGCGTCTCGTTCAGCAATTCGTCTCGGAGACGGCCATTGAAGCTTTCGATGACGGCATTCTGCGTCGGCTTGCCGGGCGGGATGTAATGCCAGGCGACGCGGCTCTGGTCGGCCCATGTCAGGATGGCGTTGCTGGTCAGTTCGGTCCCGTTGTCGCTGACCACCATTTTGGGCTTGCCGCGCTCGATGATCAGCCGGTCCAGTTCCCGAGCCACCCGGGAGCCAGACAGCGAGGTGTCGGCCACCAACGCCAGGCACTCGCGCGTGCACTCGTCAACCACGGTCAGGATGCGGAAGCGGCGGCCATCGGTAAGCTGATCCGAGACGAAGTCGAGCGACCAGCGGTCATTCGGCACTATCGGCACCACCATCGGCGCCCTGGTCCCGAGCGCCCGCTTGCGGCCACCACGGCGACGGTCTCTTCCCGATAGAGCCGGAACAGCTTCTTGTGGTTGACCAGATAGCCCTCCCGCTTGAGCAGAACATGCAGGCGCCGATAGCCGAAGCGACGGCGCACCTCGGCGATCGCTCTTATGCGTTGGCGTAGAGCAGCGTCATCCGCCCGGGTTGTCCGATATCTGTTGACAGCCGATGGCTTTACACCCCCGTCGTTCGCTCATCCCGTAGGCGTCCACGAGATGGGCGACAGCTTTCCGCTTCCCCGCGGGCGTCACCACTTCTTTCCCAGGAGGTCCTTCAACGCCGCATTGTCCAGCATGGCGTCGGCCAAAAGCCGTTTCAGCTGCGTGTTCTCGTCCTCCAGCGTCCTCAGCCGCTTGGCCTCCGAGACCTCCATCCCGCCAAACTTGGCTTTCCATTTGTAGATGCTGGCATCACTGACGCCGTGCTTCCGGCACAGATCGGCAACCGACACGCCAGCCTCGTGCTCCTTCAAAATCCCGATGATCTGCTTCTGTATTCGGTCTGCTTCTGTCAATCCCTTAAAAGCGCGTGCCGCGGGTACCTTGCTTCTGTTCGTGGTCGGCAAAGCCGCCACACGATGGGATTCGGTTGAATGGTCGGTTCAAGCTCTTCGGCGTAGTCACCCGGCCTGGAGGGCGGAAGCCACGACAGATCATACGAACTCGACCATCCCCACGCCCCGCGACGGCCGTCTCTTGGGATGGCGATGGCGTCCTTACGCCGCCGCCGTCCATCGGAATTCGGTTCCATCAACCCACATTCGGTGAAGGACGACAGCCATCTTTCTGGCCAGCGCGACCTTCGCACGCTTGCTTCCTTGCCGGTGGGCAACACGCACCGCCCAAGCCTTCATCGGAGACCATCGGGTTGATGGCCTGAGAACGACGTTGGCAGCTTCGAACAGGGCCGTGCGCGTCTCTCCATCTCCGACTTTTGTGATCCGTCCTACCCGATCAACCTCGCCAGATTGGTACCGCCGGGGCGTCAACCCGAGATAGGCGCCCACGGATTGGGAATGCAGGAATCGCCTGGGATCGTCTACAGTGGAGCGGAAGGTCAACGCAGAGACCGGGCCGATCCCCGGCATCGTCATCAAGAGCCGACAAGCCGGGTCACTGCGCACGACCTTCAGAACCAGACGATGCAGTCGGGCGTACTCCCGCATCAGCGCATCGCGTCCGGCAAGCAGCGGATTCATGATCGCCTCCAGCATGGCGTCGTTGCCGACCAACTCACGAACTCGCGTCGCGAACAGAGTCCGCGAGACGATTCCGACTTTGAGACCGAGCGGACGCAGAAGTCCGCGGATGACTTGCTCCGCGGCAGCGATGGAGCGAATGATATGCTTGCGAGCGGCCGCCAGCGTCCGCGCCCTTTGGCTGCCGATGCTCTTGACGTGAACGGGCTTAAACCAACCCGTTCTCACCACCTGCGCGATCCCACGGGCGTCGTTCCGATCGGTCTTCACTGGCATGGCCGAAAGTGCCGCCTTGACCTGGCGGGCTTCCAAACTGACGGCCGGCAGCCCCAGTTCGATTAGATTTGCGGTCAGCCATTCTGACGTCGGTCCTGCCTCCAGGCCCACCCATTCAACTTGACCAGCCCCTGGTTCGAGATACTGCACAATCGATGGCGCGTCCGCGAACGTCGTTCCCTCCCGGATGAGCTTTCCGGTCTCGTCCACCGCACATACCGCAACGGAATTCAGCGAAACATCGAGGCCGACGTAGATCATGACTTTTCTCCTTCGGATGGAGTTGGTCCATGATCGTCAGTCAAAACGTGCCGCGCGGCAAATAGGTCAGGCGATCGGGACCGAATACCCCATCTCTTCCGTAAAGCGGCTGCGCTTCATGCTCTGGTCCTCATATGGGCCAGAGCGAACTTCAATCTGGATTAAGTCCAGGGGGCAAGGTCAGCGGGTATTCCCCGCTCCCTGGAGAAGGTGGCGACCGAGGAGGACATTCGCTGGCGGATTGCGCAAAGCGAATTCGGGCCAAACGTGTGTCGATGGATTTAGCAAGCCTTATACACACACGAGTGGCGCTCGCCCAGAACGGCTCGATGAGCGCCAGTCAATGTTGTCGCAAGCTTGCCGCCACATCTCCGTAGCGAGCGGTAAGTAGCGCTTCACCGGGCTTGCCGACAATGGATCTTATACTGACCTCGACCGTCGATCGCTGGCGACGCTTAGCGGGATCCGGTTCATACAAGGAGGATTGCAGGAACAGAAGCCGCTTATCGCCAGATAACATCTGATCGCGGACGTGCTGGTCGCGCAGGTAGACGGTGGTAACGCGTGTAAAGAGCGTCAGAGGCGCCCCGAAATCTGGACTGAAGTAAAACGCCACAGACCGCTTTGGGACGTTGAGTGTCACCAAGCTGGCGTCTTCGGCATCGCCCATGAGCACACTTGCGCAGCCGACAAGCGTCCTCAATGCTCCG
Source organism: Bradyrhizobium sp. UFLA05-153 (assembly GCF_054185185.1). Taxonomy (NCBI): domain Bacteria; kingdom Pseudomonadati; phylum Pseudomonadota; class Alphaproteobacteria; order Hyphomicrobiales; family Nitrobacteraceae; genus Bradyrhizobium; species Bradyrhizobium sp. UFLA05-153. The sequence continues at coordinate 40,393 of NZ_JBBIAM010000036.1, read as the reverse complement.
GGGAGTTCCTCGGTCTGTCGAGCGTCCAGGTGGTAGCGCCCGTCACCCCAGCTATGGATCAGACCTGCCTCGATCGCCGAATTGCATGCCTCTTCTACGGTCCCGTCCGCTCCCAGCGAGAACAGAAACCGTCGGGCCTCAGATTGTGCAGCGCCAAAGCTTCCGAAGAAGTGTCGGACGTCCCGCCGTAGCGTAAGGGGCAATGTGTTGAAGGCGCGAGAGCCCGAAAACGCACCTAGCGCAAGATGAACGAGCAGATCATCTCTTCGCCGGCGCGCGCCGCTCTCAAGTTGGGCTTCGTCGAAGAAGGAGCGGCACAACACCATTGCCCGTGCAATTGAGACGTTTGAGCGAGCGAGATTGTCGGCGACCTCCGCAAGTTCATCCGTTTCCGGGGCTCGCCCAAGTTCGACTGCTTTCACCCAGAGCTGTTCGAGAACCGGCTTGAGACGTTCGGATAGCGGTTCGTGCGGCCGAACTGCTGGGCGCACCACTGTAGAGGTTGCGGTCAACAAATTGTTCGGGACCGGACGGCTGCGCCGTCGGAATAGAAACTCCTGTTCGGCGTCCGGATCGCGAAAAACGAGGACGATTCCGGGGGCGACCGCAACGGGCTCGGTGTCTATCGTGTGCCTCACGAAACTCCGCAGCTCGTGAGAGCTGAAGTATTTCTGGAACGTGCCGCGTGACGTTAGGTACCCATCGGCAAACGGCTTTAGCCCCTCAACAGAGTAGTGTCCCTCGACCATGACGGCGACGGCCATAACCCTTTGGCAGAGCGACCACGCATCCTGGAGAACCCGCACGCGCTCATCGACATTTTCGATGACATTGAGGACAAATCCCAAATTGACCAGGTCAGCGGGGCGCTTTGCTCCCTCGGGACGAAAATGCGGATCCCACCCAACAGCCGATATGCCGACCTCGCTCAACACCCGTATGTCGTCTCCCTGACCGCATCCGTAGTCGAACACGTTGGGGTATTGATCGATGAATCCGTGCCGCGCCAGCAACTGCATTGGTGAAGAAAGACGGTTTCGCGGTATGGCAGTCTTGTGGCGGTTCACTCGAACGGCGGGCCTAGGTTCCGGATCAACCGTCTGCTTCGGGACAATTTGATGATTACGGATAACAATTCCGGCACCCTCAAGACGCTGCTGCCAGGCCTTTCGGAGCCCGATTTTGTGGCTGTCGGCGAACATGTCAAGCGCGTCCAGCGCAGCAGTTAGAGCAGCGAATTTAGCTCTTCGCGGATCTTCCGTCGGAAGCAGGAGCTCCTTCCGATGCAAGATCGGGGGATTTGGTGATGCCGAGAAGTCCCGCACCTTACTGTCGCGGCTCTCAAGATCGACCAACAGGGAGCGCCTCAACGCCGGAAAATGCTCGTTGTCGAAATCGTCATATTCGAGCAGCGCTATCTTGCCAGGCTCGATCCGGACGACGTTCCAGGGGAGGTCACGAGCGATCGCAGTGGCCTTTGTCACAGCCCTTCGATCGGCCGCGGAGAGCTCAGAGAGGGCTTCTCGATGGACATAGAGCGCGTCCCGTACACGTTTCCCAACTCGCGATCCGCGCTCGACCATTGCCTTCTTCCGAGCTACTCCGCCGCGAAGGCCCTTATGGGCGCGACGTATCCGCGGTTGCGCCACCCGTCCCTGATCGCGGCCGCGAACTCCTCCGTACCGGATTGCGACAAGAACGGCACCTGAACGTACATGTTCTCGTTCAGGCCTTGCAGCTTCGCAATCATGTGGCCATGGCCGAGCAGCCGTTCAGCGCCTTTCTCGTTCATGGCGATCTCGGAAGTTTTTTGGTCGTCTAAGCGGAGGATCAGTCGGTTCCCGAGAGCGTTTCTGAGTTGCATGCTCATAACGGTGACGTCCGGGCGCTGAGCCATGAGGACCAGATGAATCCCTGCAGCGCGCCCCATGTTGCCGAGACGGGCGGCGGTTGTCGTTACATTGTTTCGGTAATTGTCATCCATCATCCAATCGGAAATCTCGTCGTGGAAGACGAAAAGGCGTGGCATCCGTTCGGACGGCTCTGCCACTCTGTTGTATTCGACGACGTTGCGGCACTTCTTGGCCGTGATCCGCCGGTAACGATCTTCCATTTCGGAAACGAGTGAGTCGAAAACGCGCGAGGCTGCGTCCATGTCGACGATGATCTGTTCCTGAAGGTGAGGGAGGGTCTCGGCCCACATGTAGTCCGCCCCCTGCTTGGGATCGATCAAGTAGAACTTGCATGATGTGGGTGAATCGAAGGCGCAGAGATCAAGGATCAGGTTTGCGGCTAGAATCCCCTTTCCGCTCCCGGTCGAACCGGCAATCAAGGTGTGCGGAGCCACCTGAGGCTGACCGTTGAACGGGCCGGTTACCGGCATGTATAGCATCTCGCCGTCGTCCTCCTTCTCGCCGAGCAGAAAGGCGAGATTGGACTCCGGCGCTGTGGACGACAGCGTCCGGCGGAGCCACGCATCAGCCAGATGCAGGATGGTGCGGCTCGGGCGGCGGAAGGCGATCAGGATCGAACCGAGCTCGGCCGTGATCCGGATGATGTCGAGTCCGTGGATCGTCTTCAGGTTGGTTCGTTGCTTCTCTAGCTTGTCAATCGTGAGCGATTTGCTCCCCTTGATCCGCAGCAAACCGGCGTTCGGAGTCAGCCACTGCTTCTGGACTTCAACTGTGGCACCTTCTGCCTGAAGCGACTGGCGAAAGCTGATCACCTGCTGGTCGAGCCACTCCTTGGCCCGGGCGTCCTGGCCGGATGAGTGCGTGGCGAGTCGCAGGGCGAGAGTCTCCACTTCCGGCAACCAACCTGTCCGACCGGATGAAACGGTCTCCGGCGTCGCGCCGTAGGCGGGCTCGGCCGGGATATCGGCCGGCACGGCCTCGAGCAAAGTAGGTGTGCGATCTGCCGCTGCCTCCGCCCGCTCGGCCGGCTGAGCTGGACTTTGGAGGATGGCTCCGTCCCGCTCGTCGGCGCGGCGCTGCAGGGCTGGCCCCCCCGGAGCAGCATCGGTTTCGGGAGTGCGCATCTCCTCGGTCATGGGTGACGCCAATGTCGCCTGCGACGATGTTGGGTGGCCGATCGCCGGCGATGCGGCGGTATTGTCGAGGTTGAGTAGCATGCCCGTGATCTGAGGCTTTCCGAAAAGCCATTGGAGCAAGGGACGTCGCTCTGCGGCAGGTTTGTCTTCGTCGATATCGATGCGGACCTCGGGGGTGATCAGCCCTTCATCGTGCTGGAAGACCATCGAATGGCCGCACAGCTCGATCCTGAGCCCAGAAGGATTGCGCACCTCCTCGATCCAGCGCTCGTACGGAAAGCCGGCGACGTGTTCGAAAGGCGTGAAGTGCTCCACGAGCATGTCGGCCAGGCGATGCCGCCAGATTTCGGGGCTCATGACCTCGTCGATGTCGACGAACTTGGTTCGCAAGCTGTCGTAAGTGCTCGCGAGCTGCCGTTTCGATTTCAACATCGCGCCGCCGAATGCGGGCGATCCGACGTACTTGGACTCGATAACCACCATTCTCACGAAACGCTGGCCTGCCTTCGACGTGAAGCTGACTGCGAGAATGTCGGACCGCTCGTTATTCAAGTCGAGCCAACGGGCTACCTCGTCGATGAAGAACCAGCAGATCTTGCACTCGTCCTGGTTAAGCAGAAGCTCGACCTGTCGTCGCGCCAGGACCAAGCCGATTAATTCGAGGGCCGAGTTCGGAATCTGGACTGCGCGCATGACGATTTCGCCGGACAGATCGGCGGATTCCCGCTGGATCAAGCGTCCAATCGCCATCCGGTCGGCTTCGTCCTTTCCCGGGAGAACGGGTTGGAGATGATCCTGAAGGAGCTTCGCGATCTCGTCGACGCCCACTGTTGTCGAAACGATCACGTTGTGGTCCGATCCCGGCGAGGTGAAGTAGCGGATGATACGCCGTTCCTGGGTTTCGCTTTGCTGCAGGAGTCGTCGGTCGGCGATCCGGTCGAAGGTAACCACCCAATCCGCCACCTGGTGGGCCTTGTTGAGCAAGCCCTTCACGTCCGGAGAGGCAATGTTGATCTCCTGAAGGGGCAGCCAATGACCGCGGGCGTCGTCGCTCTTGAGTAGATCGTGCACACGATCGACATAGGCCTGTGCGGCAGGAGGAACGCTGGGCGACGTCAAATAGACGCACGAAGAGACGTCTCCCAGGAGGAATGGCTTCCGTCGGCCCACATCCGTTGGGATATGCTCGTTCCAGGCGGGCGGATTGGCGTGCTCCTGTTCTGGACTGTGCCTCCAAGCGACACGTGCGAGCCGGGAAATCGTGTCCTGCAGGAGCACCAAGTCGTGTGGCTTGACGTCGATAACCCGTCCACCGCCCGCAAGCGGGCTCGAGGAAAGGAATCCGACACGGAGTCGGGACAGATAGGTCCGTGTCGCCTCGGTCGTGAGAGCCCCTGCGAGCTCCCTGCCGATACGTTCATTTTGCTCCCGGTAGATCCGACGGAGTCTATCGGGATCGTCATGCATGATCGTCAATTCGCAGCGGAAATCATGCTCGGTCGCGACTTTCTGTCCCAGAGCATCGGCGAGCAGGGACGGAAGCTCCGCAGAATCCGCGTTGTAGATCGCCGTGCTGAAGTGGTCCTTCTCGTGGGGGCGGAGTTCGAGGTAGCGCTCGCTCACCTCCTCGAAAGCCTTCACGGCGTCTTCAGCAGTATCGTCGAGCAGTGCTGGGGCGGCGCCGGCGACCGGAGATTGAAGCAGCCCGTAGTCCCCGACCTTCTCGACTTCGATGCCAAGCGATGGCTCGCTTCCGCTCTCGTCGTCGATGAAGCAGATGTCGGGATAGTAGGTTTGGGCGAATCCCGACACCCGGCGCTCAACGAAATCGGACATGCCGTTTCGGACTCGATCTGAGATAATGGTGCCGATCGCATTGCCGCATTGGCTGGCTTTCGCCGCCATCTCCGCCAACCGGAGAGGATGCCATGGAGTGATGATTACGGACGGCATGTCGGCAGTGATCCGGGCCGTCGCGATCCGGAGGATCGGCTTCCAGAGTTCAGTGCGACACTTGGGGGCGCGTGCCTTCGCTGCCAGGATCTCGAGCAATTCGCCGTAAACATCGGCCTGGTGCAGGAGTGAGGGAGATGACAGCCCGCTGCCGTAGGCGAAGTTCTTCAAGGCCGATCTGTAGGTATCGGCGAATTGGGCCCACGCACCCGCGATTTCGTCGGCATCGGCCGGCGAAAGGATGGTGACATCCTTGAGCTTCGAGATTGCGGCCTCCACGCTCTTGTCGATCCTCGTGTCTTCTCGATCCGGGTCAAACAGAGTGCCGTCTCCGCTCCGAAAGGAGCCGACGATGGTGCTACGGTTTCGCAGGTCGGCCACTTTCCGCCCGGTCTTGCCGCGCGCAGCCGATGCACGCGCCTCCATGATGAACACTTCGCCGTCGCGGGACGGAACGTGCGCAGCCAAATCGGCGGCGAAGGCGGTCACGATCGACTGGACCGGTGGCATCCAAATCAGCTTTCCGGCCGGAGCCCTGCTCAAGACCGATTTGGCGACCGCCCCGTCTCCTGCAATCTGATTGCGTTCGACCAGAAAGCCCTCGAATTGAAATTCGATATGAACTTTGGAAGTGGACGTCACCTCCTCGAGGTCCTTGTCGTCCCACTGAAGACGAGGATCCCAACATCGCCCGAAGTCGAGCGCCACGCGATGGCCGAGCGCATCTTGCAGCCCCCGATATCGGTCTCTGAGGTAGCGGCATAAGCTGGTGTTTTGCGTCTCGGTCCAAAAGCTCTTCTTCTCTCCGTGCGTCAGTCTCACGTGCAGGACGGGATCAGCGAACTCATGGTCCGCACCTTCGATCGCGACCCGTTCGGCCAGCCTAAGGAGCCCCGAGAGTAGATCTTCGTCTTCGATCTCCTTTCGGAAGATGAGGCGCTGCCATCGCTTGAGCAGCGAGGCCTTATCTTTTATACGGTCCCGGTGCCGGGCAAAAAAGTCGCGCACCTCGTCGGTGATCGCGGCCTTGGATGTTTCGGATTTGAGCGGGGCGATCAGCTCCTTCTCGGCGTCTGTAAGTTCGCCTGGGTACTCGTCGTCGAAAAAGGCGAGTGTCTCTTCGCCGAGCTTGGAGGGTGTTGGCTTTGACCTCCGCTCCGCGAAGAACGGTTCCAGCTGCTCCCAAGGGAAGCTTGCTACGGCCTCCTTGGCTTGGGACCATGCGTCCGCCCTGATGGTGCGGTCCTCAACCAGCCGGCGCACCGCTTCTCGAACGCGCTGCGCTTCGGCATCGTCAGGCCTTGCGGCAGCATCCTCTTCGATGCGCTTGAGGACATTATCGCGGCCGACGTTCTTTCCGTCGGGCGTCTGCAGGTCCAGGTACGGCCGAAACTCCGTCCGCGCGCGAGTGAAATACCTGCGTGCATCCAGGGGGCTGGCCGCGATGCTCTTGGACTTTCCGTCCAAAGGCGGGGCCACGAGCTGCAGAACGTGCATGCACTGGCGGACCGCGTCGGCGATCGGGAGTCCGGCCTTGCCAGCGTGGAGGTTGACCACATCGCTAACGAAGGTGCCCACCATGGTGGCCGAATTCGCGACTTCGGATTCCAATAAGCCTTTGATGACGTGACAGAGTTGAGAGAGGATCTCGGCACTCGGGTTCGCGGTGTAGGAGTGCAGGGCGACAGAGGCCCAGTTGCTCGCTTCCGACGCAGCGAGCAAGACGGGTTCGCCAACTACGGTTACGTGCCCAAGGCTCTGCTCAACGCTGGTCAATTCGTCCAGCGGGATGGAAATAATCGTTGCGTCGAAGCCAGGTGGCCGTCTGTTGCGGTGGGCGACGGCGTTCGCACGCGCGGCGCCGTTCACTGCGATTTCGTAAGTCGGATGTCTCTCCTTCAGGAGAGATCCTATCGCTGCCGTTTGCTCGTCCGGGAAGCCCACTAAAGCCAGGAGGGATCGCACCCCCTGGCCGCTACCGGAGACGATGTCTACCACTCTCTGGGCCGCGACTTGGGCGACCAGCGAGCATGCGTCAAGCTGCGACATTGGCGTGCTCCGTCGTGTAAGGGTTTACAACGAAGGCGATGGCGTCGGACTTTCGCTCGAGTAGACCGAGCATGCGGAGTCGCTCTTCAAGTCGCGTTTGGTTTCGCTCGAGATCCTGGACGGGGGCCGGAACGCTGCCGTACGCGAGTGGGTCCAACGCCTCGTGGCGGCCGATTACGATACGATAGCGATCGAATAGGAGCCGCATAAATCTGTGAAATTCCATTGGCGACGTCACGTTCGCGAGCACGAGAGCTTCCAGGAATTGGTCGTTCGGGCCGTACCAAGTACCGACACCGCGGCGGGCCGTTAGAAGCCCGATGCGGCTCCCGTAGGCTGGAAGGATCGCCCCAATTGACGAGAGGGCGGAGTTGACCGCGCTCTGGCGGGCTGCAGACAATTGGACGTGGATTTCGTCGAGTCCGCCCTTGTATCCGAGCTTCTCTAGTATCAGTTCCTGCGCTGCGCCCATTGGGAGCTTCTTCGTGCTAAGGGACTGCCATTCGTCTAACGCCTCGAAATCCGCAAAGAATTGCTCAACGGCTCGGTCCGGCAGCTGCCGGTGGGCGAGAAAGTGCTCTTTCGAGCGGCGCACGATGTGCGGACTGCTGGTTCCAACGATATCCAGAAGAAACGGTGAATGTGCCGCCTCCCCCGCTACATCCACCGCCCGTTGGAGCATGTATCTGATCAGATGAAAGCCAAGGAGGCGCATCGCGGCCTCGAGGCAGATTGAGAGATGAAGACTGTTCATCCCGAGAACCTGCGTCAGGTCGCGGGCGAGATCTTCGTAGACCTGCATCCTCGCCATAGGCAGGTAGCCGATGCAGCGGCAGGTCGCACGGCCGCCGTCCTGCACGGTGCCGTCTTCGGTAGCGAGGTGGGAGGCGGTCCGATTCAGGACATCGTTGCTGCGGAAGAATCGACGCTCGATGATTGCTCCAAGGGTGTCCCGCATTGCCGACCGGTTCACCATCAGCCAAACGAGTTCGCCGGTCCGGCGCATGAAGCGACGGTCGTATTGGAGCTGCCCGTCCTTGCCCAATTCACCATCGGCGAACAGCATCGCCGGACCCAACGGAAGGAGATGACGTGACGTCATGCGACCGCGGCGGCCGGAATCCACTTCGGCGCCGCGCAAAAGCTCGACCGCCGTAGCGAATTTCTCAAATTCGGGACCAATGGCGTGCCGCACCCGATCAACGTAGCCGTCCGGGATGTAATGGGCGATGTCCCCCTTGGTCTTCTGCAGCCAAGAGGCCCACATGGCGCTATCGTCGGCCATGGGGCCGCGGTCCTTTCGAATTCGATCGATCTCCTCGTCGCGAAAGACCAGATGCCGCAGCAGCATATTCGCGCGGATTTCGTAGGGGAATTCCTCGTGGATCGGGTCGACCGCGCGCGTGGCCGGGCATGCGTCGAAGATTGGGTTTGGGAGCGCGGAGGAGAACCTCCTGTGCTTGTCCGCGCAAATCTGGATGAATTCGACCAACGTGAACCAGGGGAGCTGCTCCTGGTGAAGCGCCAGTCCCCAAATAGCGTATTCGGGCCAATTCTTAACGCTTTTCAGGTCGAGCCCCTGTGGGAGCTTGAGCGCTTCGCGGCTGAGCAGGACTTTGTCCTTGTCGCGTACTGGCATCGATTTATTTCCCGATCTCTAGAATGTGCTCGTGGAGGCGACCAGAGTTGTCTAGGTCGACCATTCGGATCACGGTCGTCTCCTGGTCTTCCTCATCATACAAGGCGGACGCCAGCCTCACGGCGAAGTGGCGGATTTCTTGGTGGCATTGCCTGGAGAAGCTGGAGGGCAATGAACCGCTCGAGACGCGCTTCAGGTACTCGAACAGCAGGGGGGTGATGATCAACCGCGGTAGCTCACTCGAGCTCCCCTTCTCGAGCACGGCGAGCGCTGGACAGTATCGGTTTGCATCGTGCTGGAGTTGGACGCGCGCCCAGCTACTTGGCACAACGCCCAGCGGTTCGCCCATCGCGAGTCGTCCGCCGTTTCCTTCTGCGCGTCCGACCACGCCTGTGACCCAGAGTTTTTCGCCATCACTAGCCATCAGTCCGGTGAGCGTCCTGTTTATGCCTAAGACGATCTGCCTCAACGCGTCGCCGGACGCTTGCCCAGCCTTCAATGCGGCACACAGTTGCTCGTACTCGCCGGCATGGCGGAAGACGGTAAGTCTCCAGGGCGATAGGCCGCTGCCGGGCGAACCTTGGTCGCCGAGCTTGAAGAACAACCTGCGCCGCTGGGCCTGAAGCGCGGCCCGAAGTTCGTCTGCCTCGCGCCCGTTGTTTCGGTCCGAGCCACGCTTCGCATAGTGATCGAGAGGGCCATCGAAGATCCGATCGCCGTAGATTCTGTCATTCTCGAATAGCGAAATCCTCACCGGATTGCTCTCGTCCCGAGCCAGGAGAAGCGCGTCGATTTCGTTGTCGGTTTCCGCCCCGATCCCGAGCGAGGAGACCAACGCGAAGAATGGATTCTTCCGCCGTTTCTCGGGGTCGTGAATGTTGGCGCCGCACGCGTTGTCGTAGGGATTGGTGTACTTGTAGAGCGGCGTCTTGGCCTTCAGGATCACGGCGCAGCTAAGCAGGGGCCGCGATGGCTTCTGAGAGAAGCCGAGCAGCATGTTAACGATGAGCATCAGCAAGTAGCGGATCGGTATGTGCTGATCGTTAGCGGCGGCAAGTCGAACGAGCGTCTTGATGCGCGCACGAAACGCCGTGCTTCCGTTGGCTCCAACCAGGAGAGATCGGTTGTACCTGATTGGGCAGGGGTTGGTCGTGTCCACGGCGCGCGGGCAACTGGCACAGCCGTTCTCCCAATCGGGATGGTCGAGTACTGCATCGAGCAACGCGTCCAGGGCCTCTTCTCCCAGGGTACGGCTCAGGTTGAACATCGAAAACGCGAAGGTCGGCCCAGGGTGTTCCCTCCCAGATCGCATCATCTCGATCATCTCGCGATAGATCTCGAGGCACAGTGCTGCGGTTTCGGTCCCGTCGGATGCGGCCGCCGCGAAGGAATCGAGAAGTTGCCCGTCGTTGGCGGCCATGAGAAACACGGTCTCGGGCTGTGCAGATCGGATTGCTGCTGCTGCAGCGCGCACCTGCGCCAACTTCATCTCGGCCGGCAATGCGCTAACGTCGCGGATTATCCTGAGCCTGCGGCCGGATGGCAGATCCCATTCAATGATGCCCTCACGGTCCGCAGCCTCGCCCCATGCGGCTGTAGCAGCCGCGCTGTTCTCCACCAGGTCGACGAAGAACTTGCGCAGATGGAACGTCTTCCCGTCTCCGGCGGTGCCAGTGAGTATGACGGTACGCGGGTCGGCGCCTAGGAGGGCATCCCTGATGTCTTGCAGACGCGGAGGTGCGATTTCGATCGGTCGACTGACGCCGAACTCTTCGATCAGCACGGGAGCGTGCTCGTCGACAAGTGCGTCCGTTGCCGCGCTCGGGCCGTATTGTGAGAGGAAGTCGACGAAACGGGACATGGCGGCCTCAGAGGTGACAAATCGCGCAGCCGGCGTCGTCGGCTTTGGGCTTCACCGCACGCCGGGGCAGTGCTTCGAGCTCTACCAGAGAGCGGCCGTCGACCCAGGTGTAACCGCGGCTGCTGCTCGTTTTCTCGTACCCCTTCGCCCTTTCGAAAAGCTCGGGATGTCGTTCCTTGAGGCCCTGCCACTCGCCAATCTGTTGATAGAAACAGAAATAGCAGCCCGATCGGCTGCGCCATTCGTAGTAGCCCGGGGCGCCGAGCCCGCTGTCGTCTAGCAGACGTTGGACATCCGCGAGGCGCAGCCCATGATCCTTGAATGGGTACACAGGCACGATGTTGGGCTGTTCTGAAAGAAGCACCGGCCTTCCATTGCCCGTGTACCCCGCACGGTCCTCGTCCGACCGTATCGCGATGTATGAGTACGCTGGATCCGAGCCGATGAATTGCTCATAGGGATGGATTTTCAACATGCGGGTGCACCAGCGCGATCGGGCGCTGGGCAGGAAGCCGGCGAAATGTTCGTACAGCATCACGTCGAACGCGGTCCGTCCTGGCTTCGTCTTTAGCTGAAGCAGTTCAAGAGCCGAGATCCGCCGAATCTCTCTACCAAGGACGTGCTCAAGGCGAGCCAGGTATTCGTAGGTCTCCGGCAATTCGGCGCCCGTGTCGCAAAAGGCAAATTCGAAGTTCGCCTGCGGGTATTTCTGCGACAGATAGACTGCCAACGCGGTAGAGTCCTTGCCGCCCGATAGCGGCACGATGTGTCGGCGGGAGCTGTCCGAGATCGCATCGTCAAAACGTGCTGGCGAAATGTTCACGTGCGTGCTCCGAAGTTTGCGACCTGACGCGCTTCTCGATGAATCATCCGTGCGAGCATTCTTTCCAGTTCGACGATCCGATTCTTCACAATCGGTGCCAGGCGCCCGTCGGGGAGCTCGGATGCCAAGGCGGCATCTTCGATCCTGGCACGGCATTCTCTAACCAGCATGGCGAACTGCCCGGCCGTCGAGTCTTGCCATTGTTCGACTCCTCTTTGCAGGAGGATAGAGCTAACCGCCCGCGCAAGGCTTTGGGGGGTGTAGCGCCCATTCGTGGTATCGCGGGCGGTCCGCAGGATGGCTCGGTCGGTCATCCGGAGATCATCACGCCGGACCAAGGCATCGACGTCAAAACACGAGACCCAGTTCTGGAGAGACGATACTGCGTCCTCTGCGGCGCCGACTCGGAACGTTGAACCGATGATCCGCACTGCCTCACCCACATATCCTTCCAGAACGGCATCAAGCTCGTTCCGGATGCGCTCTACTGCCTGCGCCACTCCGTCTAGCCCGCCGTTCTGACTGTACAGGGCGGGCAAAGTGCTCAGAAAGAGACAGCCAGGGTCCTGTTCTTGGAGAATTTCGCGCAGAAATCGCTGCGTATCTGGTGAAAGTCGCGTGGACTGACGAGCGCCGTCCGGAAGTGTGGCCTGCCACTGAATGAAGGAATCGTAGGCGAACCGTAGCGCCTCGTCATCGTCCGAAGGGCGTTGGTGCGCGAGAACGTACGCAAGCTCGGACAGGTAGAGCACAGTCTCTCGAGAGGAATCGTGAACCTCGATTGTATGTCGGTCGGGCTCGACGAACATCTTGCTCGACTCGAACCCCAATATGTCGCGGACATAGACACCCTCCGTCCTTAGAGATACGACCTTGGCAAAAGCGCGGTAGCCGGCCATGACGAGGATGGGAATGACGCCCAACGGCAGACCGATCGGCGGGGACGCCAGCTGAGACACGATATCGGAGAGCGGTCGCGGGCCAGCGCTCGGCGTCGTGAAGAAGCGTTCGACGAGAGACCATGCACCGCGGAGACCACGATCTTTGATTTCATTCGGCGCCGCGAACCCCCAGCGGCCATCGGAAAGCCGGTGCAGTCCAGTGCGTTCCAGCACCGTGCGATATACCGATGCTTCGACCGACCCGTCCTGCTCCAGGTAGCCGAAGCGAGGCTGAGAAAGGCGCTCCATGGATCGCATGAGAATTCGTACGCGCGCCGTGCTCATCTGCCGAGATATCCGCTGCCTCATCAGCTGATCGTTGTTGATGCGGGGGCTATCTGGGTACCAGACGTCCAGCAGGTCTGAAGCGGCTACAGAAGCAGGACAGTCGGCCGTGACGTCGAGCCGGCGGCCGCCGTGGTGCCAGTTGGCATCTCCTCCCCGTTCGCTTGTAAGCCGATGAAGAATCGAGGCAAGCTGCCGACGCGCAAGGGCCAGCAATTCGTCCAACTCCTGGCGAACGAGCGGATCTTGGAAGACGAACGCCTCGTCCTGCCGGAGGGCCTCAAGCGAGGCCAGCTCAAGTGCCGCCTCGAACACTGCAAGCGGCTTGCGCGGATAAACTATGACCTGGCGATGCGCGAACGGCGATGTTTTTGCCAATCGCTCGGATTCTGCGATCCCTTCGGGGTTGTCGGCAATCACGAACAGGACCGATCCCCAGCTCTGCCAGTCCGGCTCCTTTATAGCTTCGGCAAGCCTCGCAGGCAGGACGTAGGACCCGGAGAGGTAGCGGGCCATGCCGAATTTGGTGTTGTGCCGCGGGGCCCGAAGTACCGGAGCCGGATGGCGGGCGTTCAGGAAGTCCAACAGATTGAATTGGTCCGCGCGCCGGGCACATTCGTCGGCCACGCGTGCTGGGATATCGACATCGATGCCGTGCCAAATCGATACATCGTCGTTGGTCTGTCTGTAGATCAGCAGCTTACGACCGAGGAGCGCCTTCATGGCCGACCTCACTGCGTCCACTGGGACGCCGCGCGATGCTACTGCGGTGATCAAGGCTTCCTTGGTCAGCTTGCGCCGCTCGCCACTCGCCCCGAGTTGAAAAAGGCACGTCGCCGCGAGCAGTTCGCGTTCGAGTTCGTTTTCGGCTTTTGCTCGCGCGCTTTCTGTTTCTAGCCAGCGCCGCTGCGCCCCGCCGGGTCCGACGTCCGCCCGCATCGACTCCGAGAAGTAGCGATAGACTTCTTCGACCCCTACAGGGGCCGACATATCCGCCGCATGCAGGAAAGAGAAGATGCTACGCTCGTTTTGTCCAATTCTGGCCACGACTTGCGGCAGCACCTGTAACGCACCGGCGCTCAATGGATGTGCCAGCTTGAGGAGGTCCGCGAGCTCGGGGCCGGGGCGCAGCCCGTCGAACCAGCCCGTCTGCGAGGCGACCATGGACACGGCCTTCGCGATCGATCCGGAAGCAGCGGTATTCCGCGGGCGCCGCTGCGCTGCGGCGGAAGCAACCAGGGAGTACAGTTCCTTGCTGTCTTCGACGAACCTGAGCTGGCGAAAACGCCCTTCGACCTTCCGCCATTCGTTGCGTGACGTTTGGTTCAGCCTGCCGGCGTAGGCCAGTAGATTCTGATGCAGCAGGACCGTGAGGCTGGCAGCAGGATTCTGCGCGCGGGAGATCCATTCGGCAAGGCGCTGAACCTGATTAAGGTCGCGCGTGCGCCCCTCGGCCGCGAGCCCTTCCAGATGACGTCCGAATTCGTCCCAGATAATCGCAACGTGATCTACCCGCAGTTCATCGGCGATCCAGCTGAGGAGTTTGTCGAGGTCCTTGATGCGCCTCGGAGCGCCGCTGGAGCTTGCGATTGCGTCGACTAGATCCGGCACATAGCCGGCCAGATTTACGACCAATCCCTTGGCGCGGGAGTTCAGACGCGCCCGCGCTTTAGTATGGAGCGCGGGCGCGACGGCTTTGAGCCTGGATAGAACAGGCTGCACCGCTTCTCGGGCGCGCGCATCGTTGCGCACGATCAACGCGCCAATTCCGGCCGCAAGCGACTTGCCGCTTCCGTAGGCGGCAATGACGATCGAGGCGTCGTTCCCCAACACGGCATCGACAACGGTCACGGATCGCTTGGTGGGATGATAGTGGCTGAGCCGCTGCGGATGATCGAGGTCCGCCCTCAGATTAACGGCGCGGTACAGATTTGGCGAGCTCATGCGGAGACTCCAATCCGGTCGTAGTGACGAGCAAGCCAATACTCAGGCGGTTTATGGGCTGCGCGTAGCCGTCTTTCGGCTCCGAGTCGTTCGAAGGTCACTCCATTTCGGGCGTAGGCTCGCGCGGCTTCTATCGACGCTGCATCAAGGGGCTCGGCGTGCATGTTCAGGATGCGCCCCGGACCGTATCGCCAGGTCGCGAGTTCGTTGACGCTGACGGCCTCCAGTCCTGCGGCTTGCCCCAGCTTGGAAGCGAACGCCAACAAGACCTCGATAGGAATTCCGTCTTGCGGCGACAGCTTTTCGAAGCGGCCCGTGTCATGATGATGCACGACCAACCCGAGGCTCAATAAGGGGCACAGCGTGCCGTCTTCCGGGTCCTGCAGCTTTCCGTACTCGTCAGCGTAGCTTGCGAGAGCGCATGAGACGTCGCGGTGAGCCATTTCAGTGCTGGGTGGCTTAGTGGCTCGGTCACGTAGGTGCCGCTGGTAGGCGTCTACGCACTCCGTCCGATCGAAACTCCGCTGCTGAAAGTTGTTGAAGAACCACCCGAAGACGGAACCAGGTCTCGTGGCGAGCGCCATGTGGACAAACCACCATGAGGCGGGGAATTCGAAGTAAGGGTCTCGCTCGGCGATCACGGCGCCAATCGGCGAGACCGACAACTGACGCGATCGGCCCTGAGGAGTGACCGATGCGACTCCAGACGCCTCCAGCCAGTAAGACAGTGACTTCACCATCTTGCTTCCGAGTCCAAGCGCATCGGCCGTTTCGAGGTCGGCTTGAAACCCGCCGCCGTTTTGCTGAATGCGCGCCAGCCCTTTGCTCAGCCAGCCATGACGGATCGCGAACGTCTCGTGACGTCCGTACTCAAAACGCTGCAGCGAAGAAGCATTCGCCGACTTCATTGACCTATCCTTCTGACGACGGAAATCACGATGTCGGCCGCCTCTCGCGCGTCCTCGTCGGTGTTCAAGACAGAGAACGAGAAGCGCAGGCTGGAAAAGGCGTCGCGTTCACTCAGGCCCATTGCCCGAAGGACGCGAGATGGCACAGGGCGTCCGCTCGAGCACGCGGATCCTTGTGATGCCATCACACCGGCGGCATCCAGATGCGCCAGAAGTTGCATGCCGTCCATTGAGTTGAACTGTAAATAGGAAGTGTTGGAAACGCGGGCGGCCTCACCACCGATTACGCGGACCCTTACACTGCTGCCGTCGCTGACGATGGCCTCGAAGCTGTCCCGGAGCCGGCGCATGTGATCCTGGGCTTCGTCGAACGTTTCTGTTCGGATGCGGGCCGCCACGCCCAGGCCGACCAGACCGGGCACGTTAACCGTCCCCGAACGCAAACCACGCTCCTGACCCCCGCCGAGTATCAGGGGTCGCAGATCTATCCGGTCGTCAACCACCAGTGCTCCCGTGCCGAGGGGGCCGTGGATTTTGTGTCCGGAGAAGCTGAGCGAATTGACCAAAGCCGCCCATCGATCCAGTCGGATTCGGCCGACCCCTTGAGCAGCATCCAAGTGTACGAACGCCTCAGGGCGAACCGCACGTACAGCCTGGACGACTTCGTCAACAGGCTGAATCACGCCGGTCTCGCTGTTAACCGCCTGCAGCAGGAGGATGATCGGCCCCCTGGCTTCGAGAGCCTTTTCTCGGGCACTGTCCGGATCGACGCGTCCGCAGGAGTCAACCTTCAGCCATGAAACCCTGTCCGAGCACCAATTGAGGAGCGGCTCAATCACCGAGGCATGTTCGACTGGCGCAACCAGAAAGGTGAAAGTTTGCTGCGGAAGAAATGAGCCGATTACGGTATTATTTGCTTCAGTGCCGCCGGAGAGAAATATGATGCTCTCCGGATCCATGCCGCCGATCAGTTGTGAAACGTTGTCGCGGGCGGCTTCAACCAATCTTCGGGCTGCGGCTCCGCTTCCATGTGCGCTTGCAGGGTTTCCGACATTGGACCGCATCACGTCCGATACAGCTTCGATCACTGATCTCAGCGGCGCCGCTGTTGCGTTCGCGTCCAAATAGATGGCATGCCTCTCCGAGCCTAGTCCGTCCAGGCTTCCTCGTAGTCCTGCCCGGGCGGATTGGACCGGCGTTTTGTCCCGAAAGGATTCGATAGGGCTAAGCACCTAGTAGACCTCCAAGGGATGGAGATCATCGGTGCGGCAAGCCGCCAGACCGCGCCAAAGGCGTCCTTCGCGGGCGCCTCTGAGACGCGCGACCGCCCTGTCTTTAGGCATGAACCTACCCCACCCCTTCGGACCCAGCGTCGTGGCGCTCGGCTTCGGTGCTTTTCAGCCAGTGTGGAGGCGGTGATGCTGTCCTCCAAAACCGGCTGCTTCATCGATTTCGTTACACCAATTGAATTTGTCGCAAAGGAACTATTGCCTATCTTCCTAAATCGCCTCTGATTTCCGCCGGAAAGCGCCAAAACATAACGACGGTCTAGAATCTTGTTGTTCTGCGGCTCCCGCATCGCGAAGATTACCGGGCCCCGAAGTTGAATTTCTCTGATTTATACCCACCTATGGCCGAAATTCTGCGCCCAAGGGGAGAATCCATCAAGCGTCGCGGGGCGCGAGACGTGATTTGAGAAAGCGCCAGGCGCGCTCTTGGCGCAGGCCGCGCCCCCCAGCGACCATGCCTTCGTGCACGCAGGAACGTGGGCTGATGACAGCAGGCCATGGCGTCACTCACCAGACATGAATGCCTGTCGGCCGTCCGATGGGTTCAGCTCGATAGAGAATGCTGTACGAAACGGCAGCGCGCCTGATGCTCGAACGGCTTTCGACGCGCCACCGAGGTATCGTGTTAGCTCTTCATCGCCATGGCGGGCAGAGCTGAGAGCAAATCCTTGACCGCTTTGACAATGGCAGTGGTTGCTGCCTCGTCATAGGCGACCGTTATTCCTTTTCCAGGCACGGATCGTTCAAGGTGAACGGCGCGCCGGACTTGCTGTTTAAGATCTGTCCGCCTTCTCCTTCGGCGAGGAGACAATTTCGTGCAGTTTGCGCTGCGGGCACTTTTTGTGGCTGCTTTAACACGAAGGAGGCATAAGTTGCGCCGGGATAGTCCGTTAGCACCACGTCAGCTCCCGCCTTCTTGAGTCGCTCGACGTAATCGCGACAGGTTTGGATCGGCACCCAATCATCGGCTTGGAACAGGCGGATGGGCGTGCTGGAAACCTTATCGTCACCGCGGTAGGTTGCGTAGCAGGTATGAGACCGAAGGTCCGAATGAAAGCCGCTCCGGGCCGCGCCCCGGGCCAACCGAACCGGTGTCGTACCAGAAACGACCTCACGCCGATTCACAGTTGCTCATCAACGTCTCGGCAAAGGGGCACGATTCGTCCTATTTGTACGCCACAGCTACCCAGCAGCCATACCTGCGCTTTAGATTTCTTTTCTTGCCGGGGAAGCCTACGATCTTATTGCCTCAGACCGATCGTGGTTCGGGGCGGAGGTATGGGCGGCGAGGACGAAAAGACTCGGATCGAGGCATTGGGGGCGGCAGGTAGTAGGGAAATGCCCTGTGCCGCGAAGCGTCGTCGCAAGAACCGTGGTGTGCCGCCGCCCGCGACGTTCGATATCGATACGTTGCCGCGCAGCTCTAATTTGACAGCACTAGAGGCGGCCGCGGTTATCAGGCGCACGCCCGGCGCGCTGGAGCAATGGCGGCGCGATCCGAACCACCCGCTGAAATGGCGCTACGTCGACGGCCGCCCGCTCTATCGTGTCGATGCGGTGCGCGACTATCTGGCCAAGTGCGGTAAGACGACTAAGACGCCTCAGCCGCATAATGCTCACGTAGACGGCCGAGCAGTTCGGCCTTGATGGGGTCGAGCGGATTCGTTCGCTGCAGGCGCACGACCTTGCCGACCCGTTTCGCGCCGACCAACTCCGCGATGTAGTCATGAGCTGCTTCGAACGCCATCTTGCGGATGATCCACTGTTCGTCGTGATTGTAGACCTGATCGATTCCGCGCGGCTTTTGCCCGACACACAGCCGCTGGATCTCATTGTCGTAGCCGCAGCGTGACATGATGGTGCGTAAGCTGCGCCTCAAGTCATGCATGGTGAACTTGGCGACACCCGCTTCCTTGACCAAACGATTGACCATCTTGGTGAAGCCCGACATTTGACCACCTGTCTTTGGTGACGGAAAGACATAGTCGGATGTCGCTCGCTGGAAATGTTTCGCGGCCGCGAGCACATCGTCAACGAGGTGGGTACGCGGTACGTCGTGGTGCAGGCCCATCTTGGTCCATGCCGCATCGAAGGTGATGCGGTCATCCATGATGTGCTTTCGCCACTTGATCATGGTTGGTTCGCTGCGGCGCGGGCCACCGAGTAGACACATGCGTGTCAACAGCCCAAAAGCTCCCAGCTTGCCAGATGCATGCCAGACCTTGATGATCTCCTCATCGGTCAGCGCGCGCCCCTTCGTTCGGCGCCCGACCCTCTGTGCACGGGTTTCCTTGGGTGCACGATAGCCGGCGAGCACGTTGTGTTCGACGTAACCTTCGCCGACGCACCATTCGAGGAAAGTGTGCGCTTGCTTGCGCAAGTCCTTGGCTGCGCCGCGCTTGCCGGTCTTGGCGATCTTGTCGACTGCCGCCATGATTTGCCGTCGCGTCAGCTCGGCGATGGCGAGATCAAAGTGATCTTTGAGACCTCGTCGCAGCGCCGACATTGCCGGTTTATAGTTGACGACCTGGCGTCCGGTCAGGGACGATTCGTAGGGCCCCTCTTCAATGATCAGGGTCGCCAGCGTTGTGCACTGCTTCTCGGCCAGCTGTTGACGCTTGACCTCGCGCTTGGCCTCGTTCGGATCGCCCCCCTTGATCACCTCGCCGGCAGCGATGATGGCGGCCTGGCGCGCGGCCTTCTCATTGAACTTTGGCCAAGCGCCCAACGTCTTGCGTTGGGTACCCCTCATCCCAGGCTTGGTAAACATGTAGACCCAGGTCCGGCCGCCGGTCGCGCGCATCCTGATTGCAAGCCCTGGCCGCTCTGTGTCGTGCAGGTAGTGCTGCGACTTGCCCGACGGCAGCGTGGCTGCACGGATCGCCGCGTCAGTGAGCTTCAAGCGGTTCGTCGTCTCTTCGGCTCTGAGATCTTTTTCGCTCGTTTCCATCGTTCCTACCCCTTCTTCCTTGTGCCCCGGGCACATCGAGGGGAGACCAAAAAACGGATCACAAACCGTTCCCTTCGCGTTCCCAGCTCTGGTGTGCCCCAGGGAAAAATTCGCCGCGGGCACAGCCAGGGCCTACAAAATGTAGGAAGGCCTGCTATGGCTCGTTGTGGCCGCGTATGGCAATAAACCCCTGCGGTACAAGGGTTTTTATATCTCTACTATGGCTGAATTTGGTCGGCTGCGGTCTACGGATTGTGGTTCACACGGGAGAGGTCCAAGGTTCGATCCCTTGTGCGCCCACCATTTATCCTAGATGTCGAGGATCGCTGAGGGCTCCCTCCTGCTGAGGGATGCAAACGTCCGATTTGCCCTCGCAAGCGGAAACCAGGCAGCCGACCGACACAGTCTGCGAGGGCCGAAAAGCCACCGAACGAACCGCACACAACGCGAGCACACCGATGAAGCTTGAGGTCGGTCTGTCGAGGTAGAAGGTAAGGATTTCTCAGAGTGGATAACGTTTGAAGCTGGCCGAATTATCCGCATGGGACTTGCCGCCCCCGAGGAACACCGAGCGGATTACATGCGGATTCAAATTGAGTGCGCCTTGCGCAAGGCGTTCGCTCACGGGAGAGATGGACTTACTGAGGCTGATCCACCTCGCGCGCTCTGGTAGTGCCCACTCCAGGTCAAAAGCGCTTTTAAGGCGCATGAGATCGGGATGAATCGTCATCGCGCTTTGGGTTATTGTTTGAGCTGATCTCCGCGCAATCGCCAGCTTGTCGCACGAACCGTGAACCAGTTCACAGGGTGCTCTGTATGGCTTGCGCTACCTTGGAGCGTGTCGAATTGAAGCGGCAGTCGGCGAGAGGTTCTTTCCGGCGGGGTGATCCACGTCATGCGGTAAACGGAGGTTTATGTCATGTCGGATTCCAATGCGCTTTCAACCGTCGCGATTTCAAGTGTGGTCGCCCTCATTGTTTCCGGGCTCACAAGTTTTACGACTATTCACGTGACGAACAGTGAGATAGCCCAAAAGAAAGAGGAACTTCAGCTGAAACGGCGCGGCGAACGGCTGGAGAATTATCAAACGGCCATTGACCTGCTGACGGATTACGGCTGGCGAAGCGACGACCCCAAATATCGTGATGCGATCGTGCGTGAGTTTACGATCCCACTTGTACGGGCTGCCAATCGGCTGCGGGTTTATGGCAGTCCAGCCACTATTGCTGCGATGGACGAAATCCAAGGTGCATTCGGGATGTTGAATAGGGCAAAGCGGGACAGTGAACGCGCTGATGCCGAAAAAGCGATCAGCCTCGGTCTCGACCACCTCGTCATCGCTGCTCGCGAAGATGTTGGACCGAAGAAAGAGGATGACTTGAAGGATGTCCCATTCCGTCAGGGCGCCGGACCTCGAGCAAACTGAGGCAACAAAATCATACACCGACGTTTGATCTGGATAACTCGCCGCGTTCAGACTGGGAACGGATGCTTCAGGCGGATGGCTGAACCGGTAGAGTGAGCTTTCTCGAACTTGTGACCAAATCTTCCAAAGCGCGATGAGATTGGGATGAATCGTCATCGCGCTTTAGACTGTTGTTCGAGCATGATCTCCACGCAAACGCGATCCGCTGATGTCGCGAGGGAAAACCGCTGCACGGTTTGCGTAACGCGGCCCTTCGGGGCCGGATCATGCTCTCGATGCCGCCATCAAAGATTCTTGTTGAGGTAGTCGCGAACAAGCAGCTTGTTTTGATTCGGCGTGAGACTGAAGTTGAACTTCACTGTTCCTTCGCCGTCCAGGGTCACCGATGGGGTGGCCGCGCCACCGCAGGTCAGCGTCTTCACTTTTGCGCTCAATGCTTCCTTGCCGAGAGAATCCGAGCAGATATCCTCCATCGCAGCCAGGGCCGCGGTACACCACGAGACGACGTTCTGGCTGGCGATCTGCGCGGAGTCGAAGCCGCTCCAGTCGAAGCCGGTCTTCAAATGCGTGCCACAGGCGCGGTCCGTGAGTTCAGCGGCATGCCCCAGCTCAGCTTCGCGTGAAGCGTGCATCCGCCGATCTTCCAACGATTCCGCCGCCGCGATACGTACCCCAGGGCAGCTAAGCGCGAGCGTGAGTGCAAGCGCCGACCACTTCAGGCCACGGATCCTTAGTCTACGCATTGAATTTCTCCCTTGTATTCGTGCAATTGGCCTTGCGATACACCGATTGCCTGTCGGCAAGAGCCATATCACCCAAGCTTGGTCGCAAGTCGCCCTTCTCGGGTTCGAACAGCAGCAAGGCTGCCAGCGAGAACGTTTTCGGGCGAGCGATGGATTCGAACCCACGAGCCCAACCCTGGCAACACAACGAGACGGCGCGCTGTGGCCGGCGATGATGAGAACTACGCCTACGCCGCAGCCCGCTAGCGGCGACGGCAAGACACTGCTATCGACGACAGCGGCGAAGCGGCATGCGCTTGAAGGTGCAAACCGAGACTTCTAAGATATCGGCATGGTCGCGAGCCAAGAATATGCCGACTTTTTGCGTGAGCAACTGGCCCCGCTGGGCCGGATCACAACGCGACGCATGTTCGGCAAGACCGGCGTATTCTGTGATGACGCGATGCTCGGTATGGTCACGGAGAATACGCTGTATCTCCGGATAGATTAAGAGAACCGTGCGACGTTCGCCGAAGCCAAATCCTATCCGCCGTTGAACTACAGCAAGAAGGGGACTCTCATAGACCTCGCATTCTGGCGTGCGCCGGATCGGCTGTTCGACGACCCTGACGAACTTGTCCAATGGGCGCGGTCAGCGTTGGCGGCTGCGCGTCGGGCTGCGGCAAAGAGGAAGGTCTCGAGCGCAAAGAGACCAGCAACCGAACGCGCGTCTACCCGCGTCAGGCGCACCAAATAGCAGCCACTGGACCGCGGCGGTTCAGAACCCGGCCCGGCCGGTCTCTTTCTCTCCTTGCCCGGAGAGGGGGGCGGCCAGCGGCGCATAGAAGGTGATGCGAGAAACCGAATATTGCTTATATGAGATAACAATGTTTGCTCTGACCTAATCAAGCGATTACGGTCCTCATCCCTTTTTTAGTAATGAGTTCGGGGCCTGCCAATGACTGGTTTCCAAGCCAAGCTGGAACGCTTTGAAAGCCTTGCTGACGAATGCGAGTTGATTGCCAAACGTGCGCATGGAGGCAACCGCGAGTTATACCTGCGGATGCGCGAGCACTATCGCGGCCTCGCAAATGATATGCGCGCCCTCATTGCGTCGTTCGACGTCGCCGCCTGATCGCTCGCACCTCTGCCCCCCGGCGCGCCGTCACCCAATCCGCAGACTTTCCGCAGACATTTTGCCCGAGCGCCCAGCCCTCAGCTCGTAGCTGATCCGCGCGCCCTCGGCCAGGCCCGTATAGCCGGCTTGCTCGACGGCACTGATGTGGACGAAGACGTCTGAGCCGCCGTCATCAGGCTGAATGAAACCATAGCCTTTGGTCGCGTTGAACCACTTTACTTTGCCCATTGCCAAGGTCGTATTCTCCGAATCACGAAAGTATCTCCTAAGGCTAACCTAACCACGGACGCCTGACTGTTCGATTCCCGACGCTGGAACGGCACCGACCGTCGGCCGGGAGCGGCCAACCAATCACACTGACCGTAGGAACGTTCTGGTCCGCCGCGCGTCACTACAGGCGCAATCGATCCTGTGTGCCTTGGGGGTCGACCAATGGACAGAGCGGCCGCTTACGCCATCTCGGCCCTCCTCTTGGGAGGCGGTATCTGGATCTTTGTCGCGGGCCTGTCCTCCACCTCGCCCACCCTGTGGACTGTCGTCGCGCTAGACCATATCTTAATCGGTCTCATAAGCGCCGTCGGCCCCAGCTAACAATTTCAGTGAGGCCTCAGGATGCTCGACAAAGCGCTGCAGCTTCAGCTTCCTCATTGGCTGATGATCGCCGGCATGTTTCTGGTGATCATCGGGACTCTCGGTATGCTCTTTCCGCGTCGAAGGGAGCCGTCTTCGGAGCGGTCAGTCAATACCGATAACTAGCCTTACCGGCGCCCGGTTGCGCTCGCCCTCGTGACTGCTGGGGAAAATCTGTACTGGGTCAGCCTGTCTGCATTTTCCGAATCGGTGACCCGTGCTCGCTCTCTCCTCGCAGTTTCAAATAGCGGGGTGCGTACGCGTGGGCCATTTCGTCTCGATGCTTCTGCTTGCCATCGCACTCACCCTGACTTTGTGCTTCGGGGTGGCAGCTTGGCGCCTTTCGGCCAGCAGGGATGCCGACATAACTGCAACGATTCCACATCAGGAATACGGCTGGAGGTTGAGGCCCGAACACAACTGAACGCCCTTGCGCATGCTCGCGCTTTCGCAAACATGCGCGCCGAGCCTGAGCCTGTGGAACGCTTCCACGCGCACCTACGCGATCGACAGAATCTCGATCTCCTGATTGCCCGCCCCGACGACGTCTCCCACCGCCTTCCCGATCAGCGATTTCGCGACCGGAGCCACGAACGAGATCGACCCGGCCTTCGGATCCGCTTCATCCTCCCCGACGATGCGATAGGTCTGCACGCGGCCGTCGGCTCGGCTGAACGTCACCGTGCTGCCAAAGGCGACGGTCTCGCTCGACGCCGGATTGGGGACCAGTTGGGCCGTGCGGAGCCTTTCGGCGAGGTAGCGGACGTCGCGCAAGGGGACCGCCGACTGCCGGCGCTTTTCGTTGACGTCTTCGATGCGCTGCGCGGCCTCATAGGCCTCGCGCGCCTGCCGAAGCTGCAACTCCAAAGCCTGCAATCCCGATCGGGTCACCAGGTTGGGATGCGGCGAAATCGGGCGATCCGGCAACAATGTCTCGGACGCGGTTTCGGCACTCTCTTCTTTGGTAAAGGCAACGCTCAATCCAGGACCTCGTCGATGTTGAGAGGCGACGCAACGCCGTCGCGTCGCGCCGCCCGCGAACATGCGCTACTTCTTATCAAACGGAATGTATTGCTGATACTCCTTCGGCACCGAGCTGCGGTAGCGCGAGGGAACCGTGCCGGTGTTGATCGAATGATCTATCTCCTGCTGCCGCGTCATCTGCTTCTTCTTGGCCGGCTTCTTCTCGGTGGTCTTCTTCGAATCCGTTGACGGCGTCGTGGCGGTCGCGGCAGCCGGGGGCGTCGTTGTCGCCGGCGCGGTGGTCTCGGTCGTCGCGGCCGGCGCTGTCGTGGTTCCGGCAGGCGCAGCGGTCGTGGCTTGAGGCGGCGGTGCGGTTGCCGCAGGCGGCATGGTGGTGCCGTCGGTACTCTGAGCCAGCGCGATCGGCATCTGCAACATGAGCGCGAATGCGGCACTCGCGGCGAGCAAATATGACTTTTGCATCGAACCTCCAAAGTTCCTGATCCGAATGATGAAGGCTAATCCCGCGCGATGGGCGTGCGCAAGTCGCCGAGCATAGGCCGAAAGGGCCGCGCACTGTGGCCAGCCTCACACAGCAGGCATTGCCGTACCGCCTAAAGCGCGATGAGATTAGGATGAAGCGTCATCGCGCTTTAGGTTGTTGTTCTCGAGCATGATCTCCGCGCAAACGCGTTCCGCTGATGTCGCGAGGGAAAACCGCTCCACACTTTTCCGGATCATGCTCTATTGCGACATACCGGGCCCGGTCTCCTTCAACCGTTCCGTGAACCAGGCGGTCTGCATCTTGTCGAGCACGCCACCGACATAGATTTCCACGGTCGTTACGTTCGTCCTCGCAAGCACGAGCAGCACGCCGATCTGGTAGGCGAACCAGATATCGGGATCGGTGAGCGCCTTCAGCTTCTGCTGGTCGTGCTCGATCGCGGTGTGATTGCTCGCGTTGCGGATTTCAACGGCGATCAAATTGTTCGGGATCTCGCGCTGATGCACGACGACATCAGGATAGATCGATTTTCCCAAATGATCGTCGGTCGAGATGATCGAGCCGCGCGGCAGGTGCAGCGTGCGCTCGCCGAGGCGATCGTAGTTGCAATCGACCGACCAGCCGGAGAACTGCTTCTCCAGATAGACGGCGAAGCGGTGGGTGATCGCGCGCTCGCCGACATCCTTCGCGAACAGGAAGTCTTCGTGCGTGTAGAGATCCCGCAGCGCCGCGATCATCTTGTTCAGCTCGGTCTGCATCGTGCTCCCCGCCCCCAGGCGCTCTAGTCCTGCCGCGTTACAAGACCCTCATGGTGAGGGGCGCGGAACGCGCGTCTCCGGTCGATGCTGCGCATCGCCGGGAGAACCATGAAGGCCCGGATCTCGCCCGCGGCCATCCTTCGAGACGCCCGCTCATCGCGGGCTCCTCAAAATGAGGGGAGAGTACGTATGGCACAGTCGAAGCAATCGGAGCTTACCTCACATCACGACTTCGATCAGCCGCGGCCCCGGCTCGGCGACGGCTTCCGCAAGCGCCTTGTTGAACTCGTCGGCGTTGGTGACGGCGCGGCCCGGCACGCCCATGCCCTTCGCCAGCGCCACGAAATCGAGGGTCGGGCGATCGAGCCTGAGCATGTCGTTCGCGCGCTGGCCAGGCTCGCCGGCGCCGACGCCGTCGAACTCACCACGCAGGATCTGGTAGATGCGATTGGCGAACACGATGGTGACGATGTTCAGTCCTTCGCGCGCCTGCGTCCACAGCGACTGGATCGTGTACATCGCGCTGCCGTCGCCGACCATGCACATGACCTTGCGATCAGGACAGGCGATCGCAGCACCGATCGAGAGCGGCGTCGAGAAGCCGATCGAGCCGCCCATGTTCTGGATCCAGTCGTGTGGTGCCGCCGCCGCCGTCGGCGGGAAGAAGCCGCGCCCGGTGGTCAGGGATTCGTCGACCAGGATCGCATTCTCCGGGATCGCGTACGCAATTGCCTGCGCGATGGTGGTGAAATTGAGCGCGCCGGTCGGCTTGACCAGCTCCTGGAGCTGCTGCGGCTTGACGTCGTGAGAGGTGGCATGCAACGCGCCGGCGAGTGCCTCGAGCGCAGCGACTGAGTTCTCGCCCCACTCGGTCATGCGATGAACCTCGCAGCCCTCGGGCTTCAAGAGGCTCGGCTTGTTCGGATAGGCGAAGAAGGCGACGGGATCGTTGGCCTCGACCAGGATGATGTGGCGGAAATCCTTCAGCAGGGGCAGCGCCTGGTCGATCACATAGGGAATGCGGTCGATCGAGAAGCGGCCGCGGCCGCGCGCCATGCGCGGGCGGAAGGTCGGGCCCATCACCTGGCATCCGGTCTTCCCGGCGATGCGCTGCGCCAGCGCCAGCCCCTGCTCGGACAGCGCGCTGCCGACCATCAGCATCAGCGTGCGGCTGCCGTCATTGCGGAGGATCTTGGCGGCGGTGTCGACCGCCTGCGGCGAATAGGACGGGCGCTGCTTCTCGGCCGGCACCTCGGCGATGCCATCGGCCTCGTTCCAGGCGGTATCGGCGGGCAAGATCAGGGTTGCGATCTGCCCTGGCGCGCTCTTGGCGGAAGCGATCGCCGCGGCGCCGTCGGCGGCGACCGACTTGGCATCCGGCGAGGTCCGCACCCAGGACGACATCGGCCGCGCCAGGCCCTCGATGTCGGAGGTGAGCGGCGCGTTGTAGCCGATGTGGTAGCCGGCATGCTGGCCGACGATATTGACGATGCCGGAATGCGCCTTCTTGGCGTTGTGCAAGTTGGCAAGGCCGTTGGCGAGGCCGGGGCCGAGGTGCAGCAGCGTCGAGGCAGGCAGGCCCTTCATGCGGTAGTAGCCGTCGGCCGCGCCCGTCACCACGCCCTCGAACAGGCCGAGCACGCAGCGCATGCCGGGAACGCGGTCGAGCGCCGCGACGAAATGCATCTCCGACGTCCCGGGATTGGTGAAGCAGATGTCGACCCCGCCCTTGACCAGCGTCCGTACCAGGCTTTCCGCACCGTTCATCGTTTTCGCTCCCGCGGCCTCTTTTCGGATCCGTTATCGATCAACCATTGTTCGCCGTCTTCGTCAAAGCAATAGCAGACATTGCTGCCCTGCCGCGCGACGACGAGGCATCTTGGCTAATGCGTCTTTGCCGTCCTGCGAGGTTTCCGCGTTTGGCAATCGTTAAGGATTGCGCTTGCTCACGCCAGCGTGGCTTGCGAAACGCCGGCAAATATGGCCTGTGGTCGTCCATTGAATCGATTTTTTGCTGGGGGAACGAATGAACCGGTTTTTTGCCGCACCGATCGCCGCCATCGCGGTCCTGACCATCGGCGCTAGCAGCGCGTCTGCGGCGGGGATGTTCGACTTCACCGGCACCAGCTCCACCGGCTATCTCGGTGGCGGGGCGAGCCCGATCCCCCGCAGCACCGTCATGTATCCCACCAACTACGCCCCCGGTACGATCGTGATAAACACCGGCGAGCGGCGGCTCTACCTCGTGTTGTCGAACGGCCAGGCACTGCGCTACGGTATCGGCGTCGGCCGCGACGGCTTCCGCTGGGGCGGCGTGCATCGCATCTCCGCCAAGAAGGAGTGGCCGGAGTGGACGCCGCCGGCGCAGATGATCGCTCGCCGGCCGGACCTGCCGCGCCATATGCGTGGCGGTATCGAGAACCCGCTCGGCGCCCGCGCGATGTATCTGGGATCGACGCTCTACCGCATCCACGGCTCCAACGAGCCGGAGACGATCGGACAGGCGGTCTCCTCCGGCTGCTTCCGCATGACCAACGACGACGTGACTGACCTCTATAGCCGCGTCTCGGTCGGCACCACCGTCGTCGTCCTGAACAACTAGGGTCAGCACGGCCGAGGGAACCCGATGGGCTCCCTCGAAGGTGGTCTTGTGCGCGCGGCCGTATTCCGGCAGCGTCGGCTGACAATGATCGCATCGCGCCCGCTTTCACATCTCTCGCGCGCCTGCCTGCTGGCTCTCGCCATGCTCGGCTGCGCCGACGTCGGCGCGAACGCAGGCGCGGGGGGCGAGTTGCCGGCGGTCGCATCGCGCCAGCGCAGCGAGAAGAAGAGCTTCACCGACGGGGAGATCGTCGACGGCTTCTTGAAGACGGCGTTCGGCGCCGAATATCACCTCGCCGGCCGCGTCGACCGCATCCGCAAATTCGACGCGCCGGTGCGCGTGTTCGCCGAGAGCGACGGCCGCGCCGACCGCAAGGCGCAGCTCGCCAAGGTCATCGCCGATATCGCGAGGCGTGTGCAGCATCTCGACATCGCCATGACCGACGATGCTGAAGCCGCCAATGTCCGCGTCAAGCTGGTGCGCGACCGCGACCTCTATCGCACCATCTCGACGTTCTATGGTGCGGAGAAGGCGCGCGAGATCCGTTCCTCGCTCGATCCGCAATGTCTCTCCGGCTTCCGCAAGAACGAGAAGTTCGAGATCGAGCATTCCGACGTCATCCTGACGGTCGACAATGGCGACTTCGTCTTCCTCGACTGCGCCTATGAGGAGGTGCTGCAATCGCTCGGGCCGATCAACGACACCGCGAGCGTGCCCTGGACCATGTTCAACGACAATGTGTCGATGGGCTATTTCGACGTCTATGATCAGTATATCCTCAATCTGCTCTATGACCCCCGCATCAAGGCAGGCATGACGGTGCTGGAGGTCCGCAGCGTTCTACCCGAGGTGCTCGCCGACGTGCGGGCCTGGGTGAAGCAGGTGAATAATCTGGCGGAATGAGCGCGATTGCGCTCCAAAGCGCGCCCCCTTCTCCCGCAAGGGGAGAAGGGGGCGCACCTTGCGATTGTGGCTGCAATTAGCTGATAGCCGAGATTTCAAGCCTTCTGCGCCTTCGTCATCAAGAACTGCTGCCGCATGACGTTGTTCGCTGGATCAAAATACTCCCCGATCAATCCTTCGAACTCGCTGCGGAAGCCGCGCAGCTTGTCGGGCGCGTCCTTGTATTGCTGGAGCAGCTTGATCAGAGGCCCGATCGTTGCCTCCATCGTGCGACGGACATGCTGCGGGCTGAGCGCGGCCGGCATCATCATGTCCATCTCGAAGGCGAGACCCTTGACCTTGCCGGCGAGGCGCTCCGCGACGACCTTGGGATCGCCCCACAATACCGGCGAGGCAGCGCCCTCGGGCGGCGGCACGTGGCGCGCGACCAGCGCGAACATCCGCCCGACGTAGAGATGCGGCGGCCAGGTCGAGAAGGCGATCGTTCCGCCGGGCTTCAGGACTCGCAGCATCTCGCCGATCGCAATTTCGGGACGCGGCGCGAACATGTGGCCGAACTGGCTCAGCACCACGTCGAACTCGCCGTCGCCATAGGGCAGGTTTTCGGCATCGCCCTCGGTGAAATCGATGTCGAGCTGAATGAGCCCGGCATGCTCGCGGGCTCGCTCGAGCAGGACGGGAGAGAGGTCAAGCCCCCGCACCTTCGCGCCTCTGCGCGCCGCGGTAATTGCGACCACACCGGTTCCGCAGCCGACATCGAGCAGCCTCTGGCCGGCCTCGACGCCGGCAAAGCCCACGAGCTTCGCGGCGGTCGGCGTGGTGAACGTCTCCATTGGCGTGAACAGCGACCAGGCTTCCTTCTGGATCGCCTTGAAACCTGCAAACGGGTCTTGAGCGGCCATGGAACTCTCCCTTCGTGGCATCATCTCCATGAGGCTGGCGATCGAGGCCAGAGGTTCAACGCTGGTCTTGCGACGGATCGCCCGCGAACGCACGGCTGCGTCGTTTCACGCGATCTCACCGCGGTGTCGCCCAAGCGTCACATGCGCTTCAGCCAATCCCGATACTCGGTGCATCCTCCCGAATAAACCCGCGCAATCTTCATTTCCGCCAACCCGCAGATCCGCAACGAGACGTCTTCGCCTGAGTGCACCGATGTACGACATCTGCTACAATGCCCGATGTCGGACTTGATGATGGGTTTCGCTTCGCTCTAACCATCCTACGTCTGAAAGAAACCACGCCATGCGCATGCTTCAATTGCCGATCCTGGCGGGCGCGACGATGCTGGCGGTCGCACCAGTGGCGGCGCAACGCTACGACCCGCGCTACCCGATCTGCCTGCAGTCATGGCATCAGCGTGGCCTGACCATCATCGACTGCAGCTATATCTCGATGGATCAATGCCGGGCGACGGCCTCAGGACTTGCGGCCATGTGCCTGGAGAATCCGTATTGGCAGGGACTGCCGATACGTGGTTCGCGGCTGCAAGACCGCGGCTATTAGGCCGCGATGATCGGCCCATACGAAGAGTAGCACGAAGCGAAACTCGTCCTGAGCGCTACCGCGCTTCGCCCTCGCCGACGAGATGCTCGCGGAAAAACCGCGCGACGCTGGAGTTGAACTCGCGGTGAAAGCCAGTCCTGTCGAAATCCACCGGATTGTCGGTGCAGATGCGCGGGACCGCGGCTGCGAGCTCCGCCGAGCAGGGAGTGAGGAAGGCGTAGTGGCCGGCCGGCACGACGTGGATTTCGGGCGAGCCGGGAAGCTGGCTGGCGATGAGCGCGGTGAACTTCGCCACGACGCCGTAGCCGCCGAGTTCCGAGCGCCAAATCTGTAGCGGAATCTGGATGCCGCTCAGAGCTGCACGGTCGAAAGCCCATGTCGATGCGATATCGGCGAGCACGGCAGCCTTGATGCGCGGATCGTGGGGCGGGCTCGGCGGCACATCGCCGCTGCGCGCGCGCTCGCAATTCTCGGTCCTGTCATCCTCCTTGCAGACGATGGTCATCCTGCGGAGGTCCGCGTTGCCGCCGACCAGCACGAGGCCGGTGTAGGCGCCGAGCGAAAAGCCGAAAAGGCCGACCCGCGCGGGATCGATGACCGCCCTGTCTTTCCAGTCGTGCAGCATGAAATCGACGAGGTGGATCATATCGACCGGACGCGACGCCCAGACGGACATCTTGTCGCGTCGCGAGGAGTCGTTGGCATTGTCGCCGGGATGATTGATGGCGGCGACGATGAAGCCCGCATCGGCCAGCGCCTCCGCCGTGTCATGATGTGCGCCGAACCACGCGCCGCGCCCGTGGGAGAAGATGACCAGCGGCAGCCTGGTCCCCGCGACAGGGCAATCCTTCGCGCCCATCAGGCCGAATTCACCCGGCACCGTGAGATTGCCGAGCGCCACGACCTTCGGCTCGCGCGCGCAAGGGTACCAGATGGCGCCCTGGAGGGCCGGATCTGAATCGAGAAGCTGGATGCCCGCGGCGCCCGCGGGAGAGGCCAGACCACTGAGCATCAAGGCACAAGCGATAGACGTCTTGAGTCCCACGGCAGCCCCCTTCATTTGCGCGGCGGAGCTGATCAGCGAACGACGACGGAATTGTGTCGGGAGTTTCTTGCACGCAGGGCGGTAGCGACGTCGGCGCTCAGACCTTCCCGGCCCCGCCACAAATCCCCTTCAGCGCCACCCACTCTTCCGTCGTCAGCAGCGGCTGGCCGCTGGCGGGGCGGTCCTCCTTCGTCATGCGAGCGAGGCGGTCTTCGGTCAGAGGGTGGCTGGCGAGAATCGTAAAGCCGCTTCCACCTTCCTTGCCGGTGATGCGGAACATCAATTCGGCCGCGGGTTTTGGCGAGCGGCCGAGCGCGTGCATCAGGTCGATTGCAAACGTGTCGGCGGCTGTCTCGGCCTCGCGCGAATAGGAGGCTTCGACCACGCTGCGCGAGGCGAAAATCACGGCGCTTGAGCCGGTGACGTCACCGAACAAGAGCCCGATCAGGAACGAGGTGCCGCCGTTGTAGATAATACCGCGCATGTTGTCGTGGTGCCTGAGATGGCCGAGCTCGTGCGCGAGCACGCCGGCGATCTCGTCGACATTCTCGGCCTTGTTGAGCAGCCCGTTCAGCAGATAGACCTTGCCGCCGGGCAGCGCGAAGGCGTTGGGCAACGTGGTCGGCAGCACCGCCGACTTCACGGTGTCATCGAGGCCGGCTGCGTCACGCAGCCGCTTCATGAGCTTTGTGAACGCCGCCTGCCCCGCCGGGTTGTCGCACATGCGGCCACCGAAAGCGGCCTTGACCTGCACCTCGGCGGCATCGCCGATCCGCCGCTCCAGCGGCTCCGGCACGAGCGGCGCAAGCCGGTCGGCCGCGAGCGGCACGCCGAAGTGGATGACCGCGAGAATCGAGACCGCCGCGGCCACCGACCAGCCGACGATCTTTGCGACGCCGCTGCGGCCCGCCTGGTGCTCGTCGAGCCGCGGGCAGCGCGCGGCGATCTCGCGCGCAAGCGGCGTCTCGCGCAGCTCGAGCCGTGCCAGAGGCGGCGCGGAGATGCAGGACAGGCGCAAGACGCCGGGCGGACTGTCGGCGCGGCGGATCTCGGCATAGGCCCAGCGCGTCGGCGTTTCGCCGTCTTCGCGGATCTCGAGCTGGTCTTCGAAGCCGAGCGTGACCTTGCGGCGCCGGCTCGAGACGCCGTCGAAATAAACGGCCGGCGTGCCGGCGTCCTGCGCAATTTCGACCTGTTCGGACAATTCGCTCACGACCTAGAAGCCCGCAACGTCGAGCCCGTCGGCAAAGCCCTCGCCCAGCGCGCTGGCGAGTTCGCCACTGGCCTTGACGTTCGCAGCCGCCTCGATGCCGTGCACATGCGTCGTCTCAAGCACTTTCACCCAGAGGTCCCGCTGGAGATAGACGCGGATCACGACGTTGAATGCAAGGGCCGCGGCAAGATAGCCGACCGCCATCGGCGCCAGCAGTGGAACGCTCGTGCCTGCGGTCGGTCCGAGCAGCTGATCGATCTCCAGGCCGGTGACCCTCATGACCAGCGCGGTGCATCCGGCGGCCCAGGATCCGAACAGCGCGATCAACAGCAGAGACCAGCCGACCACCTTCCAATACAGGCCGTAGAACGCGTCGTGCGGCAGTTTCGAGGAGAGGCTCACGCCACCGATGCGGATGCCCGCCAGCCACCAGCGCCATTCACGCGCCTTGAACTCGGCATAGACGAAAGGCGCAAGCAGCGGGATGGCAATCGCGAACGGGGTCAACAGCCACAGCCACCAGCCGCGCTTGAAAAACTCCCAGCCGGTCCCTTCGAAATCGCCGGAGAGGTCACCATAGTGGGAATGCCGCATCTTGTAGCGCTCGAGCGAGGCCTCGCGCCACGGCAAGGCAAGCCCGAGCGTCAAGTACACGAGCAGGCCCCAGAGCATGGCGCGGAGCGAATAGGCCCAGCCCGAGCCGTCCATCCAGAAACGCACGCCGCGCCACACCGTGCGGGTCAGGCGATAACGCCGCGCGCGGAAAATCGCGAACTGGCCGAATGCGTAAAAAGTGATGAACAGCGGCGTCGAGGCAAAACCCTGCCAGCGCTCGAACTCGATGCCGACGAGAAAATAGGCGAGATAGATCGGCACCAGGATCGCGAGCGCAAACAGGAAGCCGATCAGGAGCTCCTTAGCCCGCCCGGTATATTCGGCGGCATCGCCGTCGACCGAGGTGTTCGACCAGAGATGCCGGCGGATGTCGGTGACGAGCCAGAAGCGGTAGAAGCCGAAGGTGACGAGCTCGAGCCCCGCACCCCTGGTGACCATCCGACGAAACTCGCCGCGGTGACCGGTGAAGTCGATCTGCGCCGGCGGCAACGGCGGCGGCACGGGCGGCGGAAAGGCGGTCATCTGATTCACGGCGATCAATCCTGGGTGTGCGGACCCGACACGATATAGGGCAGAGATTAGTCGGTCCCCAAGAAGGGGCGGTTCGATTTTCGCGCGGTTTCGGTTGGTTTCTCCGATACTTCCCGATCCGTTAACGTGCTCCAGATCACGCTCACGCGCAGGCAGTCTGCGCGCTCACAAATCCGGATGTGGCAAAACTCGCCCTTGCCCCGACGCACGCAACGGGTTGTAATTGCGGGACAAATGCCGCAGCGCAGAATTCAACAAAAACGCGCGCGGCTGCAAGGAGAGCAGGCATGCATGGGACCATCGAGAGCACGCGCGAGGACTTGCATGAGCGCGCCGCATCGCTGCCGCTCGAGCAGTTCGACCCCGGCCATCCCGAACTGTTCAGGACCGATGCGTTCTGGCCCTATTTCGATCGCCTGCGCCGCGAAGACCCCGTACATTATTGCAAGGACTCGATGTTCGGCCCGTACTGGTCGGTGACGAGGTACAACGACATCATGGAGATCGAGACCAACCATTCGGTGTTCTCCTCGGCTTCGTCCCTCGGCGGCATCACCATCCGCGACATCGATCCCGATTTGCGCCGCGAGAGCTTCATCGCCATGGACCCGCCGCGCCACGCCGCCCAGCGCAAGACGGTGGCGCCGATGTTCACGCCGACGCATCTGGACGAGCTCGCACTCAACATCCGCAATCGCTCGGCCGAGTGCCTGGACAACCTGCCTAAAGGTGAGGAATTCGACTGGGTCGACCGCGTCTCGATCGAGCTCACCACGCAGATGCTCGCGGTGCTGTTCGATTTCCCCTGGGAAGACCGCCGCAAGCTGACGCGCTGGTCGGATGTCGCGACCACCATTCCCGGCTCCGGCGGCCTCGTCACCACCGAGGACCAGCGGCAGGCCGAGCTGATGGAATGCGCGACCTACTTTTCGCGGCTGTGGAAGGAGCGCATCGCGCAGCCGCCGAGGAGCGATCTGCTCTCAATGCTGGCGCATGGCGCGGCAACGCGTGACATGGACGCCAAGAACTTCCTGGGCAACCTGATCCTGCTGATCGTCGGCGGCAACGACACCACCCGCAACACCATGTCCGGCTCGATCTACGCGCTCAGCCAGCATCCTGAGCAGTACCGGAAGCTGCGCGAAAACCCCGCGCTGCTCGACAGCTTCGTGCCTGAGGTGATCCGCTGGCAGACGCCGCTCGCCCATATGCGCCGCACGGCGCTCGCCGATTTCGAGTTTCGCGGCAAGCAAATCAAGAAGGGTGACAAGGTCGTGATGTGGTACGTCTCTGGTAACCGCGACGAGGAGGTGATCGAACGGCCCTACGAATTCATCATTGACCGCGCCCGGCCGCGCACGCATCTCTCCTTCGGCTTCGGCATCCACCGCTGCGTGGGCCTCAGGCTTGCCGAGCTGCAATTGAAGATCATTTGGGAAGAGATTTTGAAGCGCTTCGATCATATCGACGTGCTCGGTGAACCCAAGCGGGTGTATTCGAGTTTCGTGAAGGGTTACGAGACGCTCCCGGTCAGGATTGCGGCGTGATTCGCGAAAACTGGAGCCACCAACCATGAACATCCAAACTCCGGTCAGGACCGATAAGGCCGAACGCATGCGCAGGGCACACGAGGAGGCCTATGCGACCCCATTGAAGGATTACCATCCGGGCGCGCCGCGGCTGTTCCAGGACGATACGCTGTGGCCGTGGTTCGAGCGGCTGCGCAAGGAAGAGCCGGTGCACTACTGCACTAACGCGCCGATTGAGCCGTACTGGTCGGTGGTCAAATACAACGACATCATGCATGTCGACACCAATCACGGCATCTTCTCCTCCGACTCGACGCTCGGCGGCATCTCGATCCGAGACGTGCCGGCCGGTTACGACTGGCCGAGCTTCATCGCGATGGACCAGCCGCAGCACTCGGCGCAGCGCAAGACGGTGTCGCCGATGTTCACGCCGACGCATCTGGACGAGCTGGCGAAGTTGATCCGCCAGCGCTCGCAGACCGTGCTGGACAATTTGCCGCGCAACGAGACCTTCAATTTCGTCGAGCGCGTGTCGATCGAGCTGACGACGCAGATGCTGGCCACCCTGTTCGACTTCCCCTGGGAGGAGCGGCGCAAGCTGACGCGCTGGTCGGACGTCTCCACGGCACTGCCCAAGAGCGGCATCGTCGGATCCGCCGAAGAGCGGCGGAAGGAGATGGACGAGTGCTACGCCTACATGTCCAAGCTGTGGAACGAGCGCGTCAATTCCGCGCCGCGCAACGACCTGTTGTCGCTGATGGCCCATAACGACGCCACGCGCTACATGGACCCCGACAACCTCATGGGCAACATCATCCTGCTCATCGTCGGCGGCAACGACACCACGCGCAACACCATGACCGGCTCGGTGCTGGCGCTGAACGAGAACCCCGAGCAGTACGACAAGCTCCGCGCCAATCCGGCGCTGATCGATTCCATGGTGCCGGAGGTGATCCGCTGGCAGACTCCGCTTGCGCATATGCGGCGCACGGCGCTGCAGGACACCGAGATCGACGGCAAGGAAATCAGGAAGGGTGACCGCGTCGTGATGTGGTACGTCTCCGGCAATCGCGACGAGGAGATGTTCGAGAGGCCGAACGACTTCATCATCGACCGGCCGCGGCCGCGCACACATCTGTCCTTCGGCTTCGGCATCCACCGCTGCGTCGGCATGCGGCTTGCGGAGCTTCAGCTCAGGATCGTCTGGGAGGAGATGCTCAAACGCTTCGACCGCATCGAGGTGGTCGGCGAGCCCCGGCGGATCTATTCGAGCTTCATCAAGGGGTATGAGACGCTGCCGGTAAGGATTCCGGGGTGAGAGAGGGTTCCCGCTGTAACCACAGCGTCATTGCGAGCAAAGCGAAGCAATCCAGAATGCATCCGCGGAAACAGTCTGGATTGCTTCGTCGCTTCGCTCCTC
Organism: Bradyrhizobium sp. UFLA05-153; assembly: GCF_054185185.1. Taxonomy (NCBI): domain Bacteria; kingdom Pseudomonadati; phylum Pseudomonadota; class Alphaproteobacteria; order Hyphomicrobiales; family Nitrobacteraceae; genus Bradyrhizobium; species Bradyrhizobium sp. UFLA05-153. The sequence continues at coordinate 3,196 of NZ_JBBIAM010000036.1, read as the reverse complement.
GCAATGACGGAGAAGATGCCCCGGCGCCTCGTCCAACTTGCATTGCGAGACCAGTGGCGGCAGCCCGGCTATAAAATTCCGGCATGACAGGTCGCACAAGATGCGAAGTGAGGACCGGGCGCTTCCGTTCTAAATCCCCATGAGGTTTCGGACGGAGCGATCGGTGCGCTCCCCGCCTGCGGAGAGCGAGGACGGTCAGCTCAATTTGATGTCCCAGACGCCGTCCTTACGGCAGGCGGCCACTTCCTCGCGCAGGAGCGCGGTGACGGCAACAGTCGCCGTCGAGACGGGGCGGTCGATCGGAGAGGCAACAATGAGCTCGCGCGTCATCGGCTTCGAGACGACGGCGGTTTCTAGCCGCCCGTCCGCGACCTCGCCGTGCACCGACGAAGGCGGCAGCAGGGCGAAGCCGAGGCCCTCCTCCACGAGGCTCGTGAGCACGCGAAACGAATCCGCCTCGAGCTGGACGTTGAGCTTGATCTTGCGCTGGGCGGCCGCGTGCTCGATCAGCGCCCGGAGCCCGTGCGAATGACTGGGCAGGACCAACCGCTGCCTGAGCAGCCAGCCGATCTCGACGCTCTTCTTGCGGGCGAGTCCGCAGCCGCGCGGGCCGACCGCGACGATGTTGTCACGGCCGAGGCTCTGCACGGTGAGGTGCAGATCGGCCGAGCGGCCGTAGAGGATCGCAAGATCCATCTCGCCGCGATGCAGCCATTCGACGAGATGGCCGCTGTAGCTTTCGACGATGCGCAGCGTGATGCCCGGATAGGTCTCGACGCAGCGGCGGGCGAAGCGCGCCGACAGCACGCAGCTCACGGTAGGAACCAGGCCGAGCACGACGTGGCCCGAGAGCGGGCCCTGCGCCGACTGGATGTCGTCGCGGATCTGGTCGATCTGGCGGACGATGCCGGAGGTGCGCGCGAGCAGCAGGCGGCCGGCCTCGGTCAGCACCATGCCGCGGCCGTTGCGCGTGAACAGTTCAGTGCGCAGCTCGTGTTCCAGAAGCTTGATCTGCCGGCTCAGCGCCGGCTGCGCGACCCGCAGCGTATCGCTCGCCTTGGAGAGGCTACCGAGCTCGGCGACGCAACTGAAGGTCCTGAGCTGACGGAAATCCATGCTTGCCAATCTTTGAATGCTACTCCATACGCTATAGCAAATGAGCATAGGGGGTTGGCGTTGTCCAGACAACGCCGGAGGATCGTCCTGCGTTATCCTCTCGAACGCACCCAACGGGAAACGCCATGACCCAACAAGAACAACAGAACGACGATCACGCCGATATCCGCGAAGCCGTCGCAAAACTCTGCGCGCAGTTTCCCGGCGAATACTGGCGCAAGCTCGACCGCGAGATGGGTTATCCAAAAGCCTTCGTCGATGCGCTCACCGAGGCCGGCTACCTCTCGGTGCTGATCCCCGAGGAATATGGCGGCGCAGGGCTGAAGCTGTCGGCGGCGGCCGCGATCCTCGAGGAGATCCAGCGCGCCGGCTGCAACGGCGGCGGCTGCCACGCCCAGATGTACACCATGGGCACCGTGCTCCGGCACGGCAGCGACGCGCAGAAAGCGAAGTATCTGCCCAAGGTCGCGACCGGCGAATTGCGCCTACAGGCCTTCGGCGTCACCGAACCGACCAGCGGCACCGATACCTCCTCGCTCAAGACCTTCGCGCGTCGCGAGGGCGACCACTACGTCGTCAACGGCCAGAAGATCTGGACCAGCCGCGCCGAGCATTCCGACCTGATGATCCTGCTCGCGCGCACCACGCCGAAGGAGAAGGCCAAGAAGCGCACTGACGGCCTCTCGGTCTTCATCGTCGACATGCGCGAGGCCAGGGGCAAGGGCCTCGAGATCCGCCCGATCCGCACCATGATGAACCACGCCACCACCGAAGTGTTCTTTACGGACATGAAGGTGCCGGCGGAAAACCTGATCGGCGAGGAAGGCAAAGGCTTTCGCTATATCCTCTCCGGCATGAATGCCGAGCGCATCCTGATTGCCGCCGAATGCGTCGGTGACGCCAAGTGGTTCATTGCGAAGGCGTCGAACTACGCCAAGGAGCGCGCGGTGTTCGGTCGGCCGATCGGCCAGAACCAGGGCATCCAGTTCCCGATCGCAAAAGCCTACGCCTCGATGCGCGCGGCTGAATTGATGGTGAAGGAGGCGACGCGCAAATACGAGGCCGGGCTCGACTGCGGCGCGGAGGCCAACATGGCGAAAATGCTGGCGGCGGATGCGTCCTGGGAAGCGGCGAACGCCTGCATCCAGACCCATGGCGGCTTCGGCTTCGCCGAGGAGTACGACGTCGAGCGAAAATTCCGCGAGACGCGGCTCTATCAGGTCGCGCCGATCTCGACCAACCTCGTGCTGTCCTTCATCGCCGAGCATGTGCTCGGCATGCCCCGCTCTTACTGAGGTCTTGCCATGGGAGCACTTGACGGGATCAGGGTGATTGCGGTCGAGCAGGCCGTCGCAGCGCCGTTCTGCTCGTCGCGGCTTGCAGACGCCGGCGCCGAGGTGATCAAGATCGAGCGTCCCGAGGGCGATTTCGCCCGCGGCTATGACGCGGCGGCCAAAGGGCAGAGCAGCTACTTCGTCTGGCTCAACCGCGGCAAGCAATCGGCGGTGGTCGATCTTGCAACCAAGGAAGGCCGCACCGAGCTCGAAAAGCTGATCGCGAGCGCCGACGTGCTGATCCAGAACCTCAAGCCCGGCTCGATGGACAAGCTCGGCTTTTCGCGCGAGCGATTGCTGCGCGACTATCCGAAGCTGATCTCCTGCACCATCACCGGCTACGGCGACGAGGGCCCCTACGCGCATCGCAAGGCCTACGACCTGCTGATCCAGGCCGAGAGTGGCCTTGCCTCGATCACCGGAAATCCCGACGGCGCCTCGCGCGTCGGCATGTCGATCGTCGACGTCGCGACCGGCGCCACCGCCCATGCGGCGATCCTGGAGGCGCTGATCGCGCGCGGGCGCACCGGCAAGGGCGCCGACATCCGCATCTCCATGTTCGACGTGATGGCGGACTGGTGCACCGTCCCGCTGCTCAATGCGGAAGCCGGCAATCCGCCCAAGCGCATGGGCCTGCGCCATCCCTCGATCGCACCCTACGGCGTGTTCACCTCAAAAGACGGCAAGGACATTTTGATCTCGATCCAGAGCGAGCGTGAGTGGAAGACGCCTGTCTCTTATACACA
>NZ_JBBIAM010000368.1:0-500 GCF_054185185.1 Bradyrhizobium sp. UFLA05-153 | reverse complement strand
CTGGGCATGTCGCTTTATGCCAAGCGGCTGGAGCGCGGCCGCTTCCTGTGGCCGTCGTCGGCTGATGGCGTGGTGACAATCACCCCAGCCCAGCTTGGCTACCTGCTGGAGGGCATCGACTGGCGGATGCCACAACATACCTGGCGACCGCAGGCGGCTGGCTGATCGCCGGGATTTGAATCGGGGGCACGATCAGCGGTTCGGACAGAGACCGCGTCTTGTGATTCTCTGGTCGGCGATGGGCGCCGATGATTCTCTTCCCGACGATGTGACCACGCTGCAGGCGATGCTGCGCGCCGAGCGAGCGGCCCGGTTGGCCGCGGAGAAGATTGCGGTGCCATCGTTCGAGCGCCGCAAGCCAGCCCGCCGGCCACTGCCGGAACATCTGCCACGGGAGCGCATCGTCTATCTGACACCTGCGATCTGCCCATGCTGCGGCGACAGCCGATGCGCAAGATTGGCGAGGACGTGACCGAGACGCTGGAGCTCGTTCCGCGCCA
>NZ_JBBIAM010000367.1:0-502 GCF_054185185.1 Bradyrhizobium sp. UFLA05-153 | reverse complement strand
GTTACGGCCCGTAGATCGCGAGCTCAGTGTCCGACAAATCGGCAAGCCGGGGGCACTGCGGACCTTTGAAATATCTCGGGCCCTCCGTCTTTCTGTAGAGGCCGACCAGGTCCTTCACGCGGCCGTTGGCGTCGAGTGCGACCGAGAGTCGGCCGCGCCGGAGCAGGAAACGGCCGATGGCGCCGGCGCAGGCGACATAGTCGGCCACATCGGCGCAATAGATCAACTGCATCGGCCGCGGTGCGATCCGCCGGGGGCGCATCGTCTGCAGGATGAAGGGAAAGCTGCGGCCGTCGGCCGCGCGGCAGACCAGGCTGAGGCAGCCGTAGGCTGCGTGGCGCGTGAGCAGCGCGACGTCAGCTTCGGACAAGCCGTCGACCGCCCGCGCGTCCTGTTCGACGACTTCGATGCGCATGCCTTTCGCGGGACGCGAGAGTGCCGGAAAGGAGAAGAACAGGCCGTCGCAATAGGAGCGGAATCCCTGGGCTTCGATGGTCTGCCA
>NZ_JBBIAM010000366.1:0-505 GCF_054185185.1 Bradyrhizobium sp. UFLA05-153 | reverse complement strand
CTTGGTTGTGTGCAAACGGATAGGTCGGCACGCGGCCGTGGTCGCCAATCATTGCAGGCGGCTGATGTTCTGGCGTCGGATCGTCCAATGACCGGCCAAAGTGGGTATCGCGACGCGGTATTGCGCTTTTGGACGCACTTTCCGGCCTTCAGGTGGTGCGGATGGCTGCAATCAGGCTCGGTTTGCCGACGATGTTCATCACCCGCGTGAGGTTGTAGGCGAGGACGTGCAACGCCATCTCGGCGGCGACATTCCGCAGGCGCTTCATCAGGAAGTGGGTCGCCCCCATACGGGCCTTGATCGTGCCGAAGGGATGCTCGACCGTCTCGCGTCGCGTCCGCATGGCATCGGGATTGGAATCGAGCCGTCTCTGGACCTCCTCGACCACATGCTCATGCTCCCAGCGCGTGATGCGGCGCTCCTTGGACGGCGTACATTGGCTCTTGATCGCGCAGCCTTGGCACGCCGCTGTCGACCAGTAACGGCGCAGCGTCATTCCATGCTC
>NZ_JBBIAM010000365.1:0-507 GCF_054185185.1 Bradyrhizobium sp. UFLA05-153 | reverse complement strand
AAAAGCGGTTATGTGTCGATCTCGGTTCATGAAGATGAATGGAGCTCGATGAGATGTTTCGCATTTTATGGCACAGGTGACCCTTGCGCGCCGGTTTCGCCGAGCGCACTCTTGCGGAGCGTTTTCACAAGAACTTACGGAGGGTGCGACCATGCCACGGGTCAAGCAAGCTTCGAAGCAGAAACGCACAACCAAAGCCGCCACCGTGAAGGTGCTAAGTGCCGCCGGACTGGGTCTTTCGCTGGCGGGTAGTGCATCCGCATCCACGATGCCCGCTGCCGGTATCCCGCAATCTTACAATACCTCGCCAAATCAGCGCTTCTTTCTTGGCGAAGAGGAAATGGCCGACGTCAGTCTGGCCACGTTCCATCTCTTCGATAGAGAAAACTTTGGCAGCGGCGTGCAGCTAGCGCGCGGGTGCGGTGGTTGCGGGTGCGGCCATGGTGGCGGGGGGTGCGGCGGCGGCCGAGGTTGTGGTGGTGGTGGGTTTGTTGGCGGCCGAGGTTG
>NZ_JBBIAM010000364.1:0-515 GCF_054185185.1 Bradyrhizobium sp. UFLA05-153 | reverse complement strand
CCATCGAGTTGGCGCGTCGCATCCCTTCCCGGCATATACACATGGTTGGCGGTCCACAACCGGGTTATTCCGATCTGTACAGCAAGATCGAGTCTGCCGCGAAAAGCTTGCCGAACCTGACGTTTTGCGGTCGCGTGCCTTATCACGACGTCGGTGACCTCTATGACCGCGCCAAGATTTTCGTTAATACCTCGGACATTGAGGGTTTTCCCAATTCCTTTCTTCAGTCCTGGCGTCGCGGCGTTCCGGTAATATCATTTTTCGATCCTGATGGACTTATCAAGCGCGAAGGCCTGGGTGCCTCGCCCCAGTCCATCGATGAGATGGCTTGCGTTGCCGACCACTTGATTGCCGATGAAACAGAATGGCGAAAGGCGTCCGAGCGATGCAGGAGCTATATGGACCGGATGCATGGCGATCACGTGGTGCTGAAGGCCTACGTCGCAGCAATCGAGGAAGCTGTTCGCCGAAGGCAGAAATGGCTCGCGTCGAGCAAACCGGTGTGGCGATGAGAC
>NZ_JBBIAM010000363.1:0-516 GCF_054185185.1 Bradyrhizobium sp. UFLA05-153 | reverse complement strand
CCAAGACGGCCTTAGCAGATGCCTTGGCACACTTGAACAAGACGGGACAGTGATCGCGGTGATCGAGATCGGCCAGTCGAGTTGGCTGGTCGCCGGTATTGTGCCCGGACTCGAACGCAATCCTTTGAAGAAGCTCAGCCCAGACCAGGATGCGCTTCTGCAGCTTCTGCATCGTTGGCGGAAGGAGGCGGTGCAGGCTGGACGCACGATCAAACGGATCGCCGTCGCCTATGAGGCCGGCCGCGACGGCTTCTGGTTAGCACGCTGGCTGCGCGCGCAAGAAATCGAGGCCTATGTGATCCACCCGTCGAGCGTCGCGGTATCGCGCGAGCACCGGCGCGCCAAGACCGATCGGCTCGACACCAGCTTGCTCAAACGCTCTTTTCTCGGCTGGCTGCGCGGCGAGCGTGATCACTGCAAGATGGTGGCGATCCCGACAATCAAGGACGAAGACGCCAAGCGGCCTAACCGCGAGCACGAGAGCCTCGTGGGAGAGCGGAGTCGGATCGTCAACCG
>NZ_JBBIAM010000362.1:0-518 GCF_054185185.1 Bradyrhizobium sp. UFLA05-153 | reverse complement strand
GGGCCGGCCGCTCCGACGAGTCCCGACCGATTTTGGATTGCAGCTCCGCGAGATCGGTGAAGACATCTGCCTGGCGGCGGAGCTCGTCGGCGATCATCGGCGGCTGGCTGGACATGGTCGAGACCACAGTAACCCGGACGCCGCGGCGCTGCACCGCTTGAACAAGCGAGCGGAAGTCGCCGTCGCCGGAGAAGAGAATCATTTGATCGAGCTGCCCGGCGAGCTCCATCGCATCCACCGCGAGCTCGATGTCCATGTTGCCCTTCATCCTGCGACGCCCATGCGCGTCGACGTACTCCTTTGTCGTCTTTGTAACAACGGTAAAGCCGTTGTAGTTCAGCCAGTCGATCAAAGGGCGGATCGAGGAATACTCCTGATCTTCAATGGTCGCCGTGTAGTAGAAGGCGCGGAGCATTGTGCCGCGGCTCTGGAATTCCTTCAGCAGGCGCTTGTAATCGATGTCGAAGCCCAAGGTCTTGGCGGTGGCGTGGAGGTTGGCGCCATCGATGAAGAGCGCA
>NZ_JBBIAM010000361.1:0-521 GCF_054185185.1 Bradyrhizobium sp. UFLA05-153 | reverse complement strand
GCAAACGAAAGGGCCGCCGAGATGGCGGGCCGTCGACATGGCATCTGGGATTGAGGGATCAGGCCGCTGGCAGACAGCTCGCGCTTCAGACCGAAAGCGGGGCGAGTGACTAACCCGGTGTGACCCGCTTCACATCGGCCGGCGCTCTCTGGTCCCATAATACGATACGGGCCGACGTCATTGCCCAGGAGGTTTGGACGTATTTTCATGTCCGACGAGAACTTTGGCCGCTTGTTCATGGTCGTCGCGATCGCGCTGATGATGCTGATCGCCGTCATGGTCACAGATTCGCACGCCAAGGGTGGCCCGCGCGAGGGCAATTCGCCAGAGATCTCTGAATGGTTTAGATCGCAGCACAACGCGCTCGGCGGCTGGTGCTGCAATGATGCCGACGGTCACCGCTACTACGGCGACTACGTGCTCAATTCCGACGGCTCGGTGACGATCAGCCCCGGCACCCCGGACGCCCACCAGATCGAGTCCTACAAGGTGCTATCCGGCACAAACCCGACCGGCACCGC
>NZ_JBBIAM010000360.1:0-534 GCF_054185185.1 Bradyrhizobium sp. UFLA05-153 | reverse complement strand
ATCGGAACGACGGCCGAAAGCGCCGCCGCCAAGGTGAGCGAGTGGGGCTTTACGATCACGCCCGAGCAGATCAAGCAAGCGGCGGTCGATGTCGGCGAGAAGACGATCATCTCGCGCGCCGGCGGCGCGCCGACGCTCGCCGTCGGCATGGCCCAGATTTTCGCCAACCTGGTGGGCGGGAAGGCGATGATGGCCTTCTGGTATCATTTCGCCATTCTGTTCGAGGCGCTTTTCATTCTCACCGCGGTCGACGCGGGGACACGCGCCGGGCGATTCATGCTGCAGGATCTCCTGGGAGTGTTCGCGCCAGGGATGCGCAATATTGCATCGATCCCGGGTAACGTCACCGCCACGGGCCTATGCGTCGCGTTCTGGGGATATTTCCTCTATCAAGGCGTCACCGACCCGCTCGGCGGCGTCAACACGTTGTGGCCGCTGTTTGGAATCTCCAACCAGATGCTCGCGGCCATCGCGCTGATGCTGTGCACGGTCGTGCTGTTCAAGATGAAGCGCGAGCGTTACGCCTTCGTCACG
>NZ_JBBIAM010000035.1:0-82821 GCF_054185185.1 Bradyrhizobium sp. UFLA05-153 | reverse complement strand
GCCGCGTAGTAGGTCGGGCTGTAGTCCTTGCGCGGACCCGCGCCACCATTGTCGCGTCCGCCGGACTTCAGGCCTTCGCTGTGGAATTTCTTCACGGCGTCGTGGTCCTTGGCGCGGAATGCGATGTGGGCGCCGTCGGCCTTGCGGCCCTTGTTCAGATGCAGCCAGAGCGCCGGCTCGCCCTTCGGCCCGAAGCCGGCATAGCCGTCGCCGCTCGAGCAGAGCACGTAGCCGAGGGGACTGAGCACCGCGGTATAGAATTGCGTGCTGGCGTCGAGGTCGGCAACGCGCAATCCGATGTGGTCGTACATGATGGTCTCCATTGCAAAAGCGCGCCTCGTCATGGCGCGACATGGAGACGAACCTAGTCAGTTGAGGGCAAGCTGCTCTTGGAAAATCTTGCGCATCCCCCGGGAGGCCTGGCGAAACTTCGTCGGAGAGACGCCGGCGGCGCGATGGAAGGTGCGGACGAAGTTGGAGAGATCGCCGAAGCCGACGTCATAGGCGATGTCGGTGACCGCGATGTCATGATCTGTCAGCAGGCGAGCGGCGTGCCGCAGCCGCGAGCGCACGAGATATTGATGCGGGGTGACGCCGAGCACGTTTGAGAACAGCCGCAGGAAGTGGAACGGGCTGAGACCAGCCTGCCGCGCTGCGTCGTCGAGGTCGATGTCCTCTCCTGAATTCTCGTCGATCCACAGCGCGCTCTCCACCGCGCGGCGGCGGTCGCGTGCCGTCGGCGCGACCTGTTTGCGCGCTTTGCCCGAGACCACCTCGACGAAGCGGCCCGCAAAGATCTGGCCGATCTCGTCGATGCCTAAGTCGCTGTTGCCATCTGCTGCCGTCTGGGCCAGCTCGCCCAGTACCATCAGCTCGGGGAGCGGCGGCGTGGCGCCGACCTGCCAGACCTCGCGCCGTCCGCCGAGCGCTTCGACGAGGTCTTCGCCGATGAAGAACGACAGGCATTCGTCGCCGCTGACGTGCTCATGCGTGCAGGTGTATTCCTCGCCGGGATGGCCGACCAGAACGGAGCCCGCCACCAACTCGAAGAAGCCGGCCCGGCAATGGCAGCCGAAACTTCCTTCGCGGACATAGGCGAGCGAATGGCCGGTGCGGTATTCGGCAAACGGCTTGTCGTCCGGTCCCGCATCGCAGCGAAACCGCGACACCGTCATCGAAGGCGTCGTCTTCAGCGTGGTCGCTTCCATCCACCCCATCTAGGTATGATCCGGAAAAGTGTGTAGCGGTTTTCCGATAAGATCATGCCCAAAAATAGAACTAAAAGCGCGATCACAATCGCGCTTTTAGCTGGCGCGCGGCGGGGCAACGGGCAGCAGCACCTCGAACAGCGTCTTGCTGGCGACCGGATGGGCGCCCTCGAGCGAGAGCAGCCGGCGTTTCGAGATCACCCCGCCATAAGGCGAGATCCGGTCGGCGTAGTTCCCGACCTCGAGCACGCGGTGGCAGGGCACGATGATCATGAAGGGATTTTTGCCGATCGCCTGTGCCACCGAATGTGAAGCGCCAGAGGCGCCCAGAGCCTTGGCGATGTCGCCATAGGTGCGGGTCTCCCCGCGCGGGATGGCCCGGGCGAAGTCATAGACGCGCCGGTTGAAGGGCGGCATGCCGCTCATGTCGAGGCTGATGTCGGGGAGATCGGCGGCGTCGCCATGCAGGAATGCGGTGATCGCCTCGATCGCAAGCTCGGTGTTGCCGTCCGGCCGCTGCTCGCGGGCCTCGGGATGGGCCCGAAAAATCCGGCGGCGGGTGTCGAGCTCCCGCGCCTCCGGCAATTGCACGGCCACGATCCCGGCGCTGCTCCAGACGATGCCGCAGCGGCCGATCGCCGTATCGAATATCAGGTAAGACCGCCCCACCATGTGCACGCCCCACTCATGCACGTCCTTAGCCCGGACAAAGATCATAACACCGCCACAATCCGGCGCACCCAGAATCTTGCTAACAGCTTAAGAAGCGTGAGGCCGACTGCGCCAAAGCGCTTGGCGCGAGGCGCCGTCTCGGCTAATCAGGAGGAAGCGGATCACGCATCCCCGCGGGCGTAGTTCAATGGTAGAACGGCAGCTTCCCAAGCTGCATACGAGGGTTCGATTCCCTTCGCCCGCTCCAAGCGCTCGCTCTTCCAGCCAACGCTCGTATCTGCCGACGCGCGAGCGTCCGCTGCCGCTAGCTCGGCAAGCTCCGCAAGAAATCGATCATTGCCGCATTCACCTCGTTCGGCCGTTCCTGCTGGGTCCAGTGACCACAGCCAGGGAGCATCTGGATGTCACGGAGCAGCGGCACCGATTGTTTCATGTTGGCGAGGTGCTCGGCCGCACCGGGGAATGCGATGACCATGTCGTGGTCGCCGGCGATGAAGAGCGTTGGCACGGTGACCTTCAGGCCCTCGAAGGCGGCCATCAGCTCCCAGTTGCGATCGACGTTGCGATAATAGTTGAGGGGACCGCGAAATCCGCTGCGGGCGAACTCGGCGGCATAGAAGTCGAGATCGCTCGCGCTGAGCCATGACGGCAGCGGCACCGGCACCTTCGGCAGCATGCCGCCGGTCCGCGACACCATGCCGACGCCGACGGTCCTGCCGGCGCTCGCGGCCCTGGCGCGGATCGCGGCGGCGCCTTCGCCCGATCCGCCATAGAGCATCGCACCGAGTGTCGCGCGCGGATCCTTTTCGAACTCCGCCTCCGCCACGCCCGGCTCCTGAAAATACAATTGATAGAACTGCGCCTCCGCCGTCTGCGGCATCAGGCTGGTCGGGGGCGCCGGGCTCCGCGGGCGGAATGGCACGCTGAGGATGGCGGCCGCACGAAAACGATCCGGCCGCAGGCGCGCAGTGTGCCAGGCGATCGTTGCGCCCCAGTCGTGTCCGACGATCACGGCGGTGGGTGCTTCCAGTGCATCGAGCAATCCAACGAGGTCGCCGACGAGATGGAAGATCGTGTATTGATCGATAGCCTCCGGGCGGTCGCTCTTGCCGTAGCCGCGCATGTCGGGTGCGACCGCATGGAAACCGGCCGCGGCCAGCGCGGCAAGCTGGTGGCGCCAGGAGTACCAGCTCTCGGGAAAGCCGTGGCAGAGCAGGACGAGCGGCCCTTCTCCCTGCTCGGCGATGTTGAGGCTGATGCCGTTGGTCCTGATCATCCGCTGCGTTGGCTGGCTCATGTGACTGCCTCCCACGGGTGCTCGGTCGATCGCGGCATCCTAACCGGGTGTGCGAGGCGCGCAAAGATTCTAATATATTAGCCTCTCGATCCCGGCGTTCGCCGCGCGCCGCGCTAAGCTCCCCTTGCCTTGGCGGGTGCGGTCCATTTCGCCGGCCGATGTACGGAACAGGGACCATGGACCAGCAAAAGCTCGACCGCGCGATCGGTCGCCGATTGAAGACATTGAGGATGCATGCCGGCATGACCCTGAACGAACTCGCCGCGCGCTCGGGCGTCAGCCGCGCGATGATTGGGCGCGTCGAGCGCGCGCAGAGCAGCGCCACGGCTTCGCTGCTCGGAAAGCTCTGTGCGGCGCTCGAGGTCTCGCTGAGCGACGTGGTCGCGCTTGCCGAGAAGCCGCCGGAACGGCTGGTGCGGCTTGCCGACCAGCCGCAATGGCGCGATCCCGAGAGCGGCTATCGCCGCCGTCACGCCTCGCCGACGGATGCGGCTAGCGGCATCGAGATCATCGTCGTCGACCTGCCGGCCGGTGCGCGCGTGCCCTACAGCCCCTGGGGCCGCACCGCCTTCACCCAGCAGCTCCTGATGCTGGAGGGCGCGATCTCCGTGTATATCGACGCCAAGACGCTGCGCCTGCGCGAAGGCGATTGTCTCGACTTCGACGTCATGCGCGCGGTGACCTTCGAGAACGAAAGCCGGCAGGATGCGCGCTACGTCATCGTCATCCGGCGCGGAACAACTCAAGGGAAAGCCTGATGCCGCTGATCGTGCGCGATGCCACGCTGGAAGACGCCGCCGAAATTTTGGCGATCTACAATTTCGCCACGCTGAACACCACGGCAGTATGGACGGACGGCCCGTCGGACCTGGAGGCGCGGCGCGACTGGATCCGCGCCCGCGGCGAGGCGGGCTATCCCGTGCTGGTCGCAATGCGCGGATCGGATGTGGTGGGCTTTGCCTCCTTCGGCGACTTCCGCCCGTGGCCCGGCTATCGCCACACCGTGGAGAATTCGGTGTATGTCGACGAGCGCCATCACCGCTGCGGCATCGGTCGCAGCCTGATGGCCGCGCTGATCGAGCGCGCCACCGCCATGCGCAAGCACACGATGATCGCAGGGATCGAGGCCGCCAATGCGGGTTCGATCGCGCTGCATGCCTCGCTCGGCTTTAGCGAAGTGGCGCGCATGCCGGAGGTCGGCTGCAAGTTCGGCCGCTGGCTCGATCTCGTCTTCATGCAGAAGCGGCTCGCCACTGACATCGCGCCGTGAGATGAGGAGCGACATGCATATCCGTACCGGCGATACCCATGATCCGCGCGTCATCGCGCTGCTCGATTATCACCGGACAAGCGCGGCGGCGCAGACGGCGCCCGGCAGTGCGCATGCACTCGATCTCAGCGGCCTTCGCGCAGCCGATGTCGCGTTCTGGACCGGCTGGGATGACGAGACGCTGGTCGCCACCGGCGCGCTGAAGACGCTCGCGGCCGATCATGGCGAGGTGAAGTCGATGCACACGCTTCAGACCGCGCGCCGGCGCGGCTTTGGCGCGCTCATGCTCAGCCATATCATCGGCGAGGCGCGCGGGCGCAGCATGGCGCGGCTGAGCCTCGAAACCGGATCGTGGGATTATTTCAGGCCCGCGCACGCGCTCTACCGGGCGCACGGCTTCGTCGATTGCGGTCCGTTCGAGGGCTATGTCGAGGATCGCAACAGCCTGTTCCTGACGCTCAACCTGACCGGACGCTGAGCCGCGGCGGTGGCGGCCGTCCTTCCGCCCGTCCCTCAAAATGAGTTGCGTACCTCAGAAAACCTCTGCTAGCCTTCAGCCCATGAAGCAGGACGCGCCCGCCGCGCTGACATTGAGGGACATCGCAAGCCAGGCTGGCGTCAGCCTCGCCACGGTCGATCGCGTTCTGCACAACCGGCCCGGCGTGCGGCCGGACACGGTCCGGCGCGTCAAGGAGGCGATCGAACGCAATTCCTTTCAGCCGCATGTTGCCGCCGCCGAGCTCGCCCGCGGCCGCGCCCGACGCTTTGCCTTCGTGATGCCGTCGGGACCGAACCTCTTCATGCAGCAGATCCAGTCCTATCTCGGCGAGATGACGGCCTGGCTCTCGGCCCGCCGCCTCGCGGTCGAGATGATCGCGACCGACGTGTTCGACGCTTCCGTACTCGCATCTTCGCTCGAGGCTCTCGTCGGCACCTATGACGGCATCGCCGTGGTGGCGCTCGATCATCCCGGCGTGCGGGCGGCGATCAACGATCTCGTCGAGGGCGGGGCCAAGGTGGTGACGCTGGTCTCCGACGTGCCGTCGTCGCGGCGCCACCATTATGTCGGCATCGACAACATCGCTGCGGGGCGCACCGCGGGCGCGCTGGTCGGCCGGCTCGTGGGTCCAAGGTCAGATTTAAGCTCCGGCAAGGTCGCGATCGTCGCTGGCTCGCAGGGCCTGCGCGACCACGCCGAGCGCATCTTCGGCTTCAACCAGGTGATGGCCTCGGAGTTCGTGGAGCTGAGCGTGCTGCCGGTGCTGGAGGGGCGCGACGAGGACGAGCGTTCCTGGCAGCTATTGGCGCGGCTGCTCGCCAAACACCCTGATATCGTCGGCCTCTACAATGTCGGCGCGGGCACGCAGGGCGTTGCGAGGGCGCTGATGGAGTCCGGCCGCGACAAGCAGATCGTGTTCGTCGGACACGACGTCACGGTCCTGACGCGCAAGCTGCTGCTGCAGGGCGTGATGGATGCCGCGATTTCGCAGAACCCCGGGCACGAGGCGCGCGCCGCCGTGCGCGTGTTGCTTGCGCTGGCGCGGGGCGAGCCGATCTTGAGCGAACAGGAGAAGATCCGCATCGACATCGTGATGCGGGACAATCTGCCTTAGCCGGCAGAACGGATGCGTGAGGACGGCCCGTGCGGGACAGGCGACAGAGATCGCCAGCAGGGCCGGAAAGGGAGGACGAAACGTGTTTCTCGGACTGGACATCGGCACGTCCGGTGTGAAAGCGGTGCTCACGAGCGAAGCCGGCGCGATTATCGCGACCGCCGCGCGCGAGCTTGCGCTGTCGCACCCCGCGCCGCTGTGGTCGGAGCAGGAACCGGACGCCTGGGTCGAGGCCGCGGTCGGCGCGGTCGACGATCTCGCCGCCAGCAACCGCAGCGAGGTCGCGCTCACTCGCGGCATCGGGCTGTCCGGCCAGATGCACGGCGCGACGCTGCTTGGCGATGACGGCCGTCCGCTGCGCCCTGCCATTCTCTGGAACGACGGCCGCTCGCATGCCGAATGTGCCAAGCTGGAGCGGCGCTGTCCGTCGCTGCATGCGATTGCGGGCAATCTGGCGATGCCCGGTTTCACTGCGCCAAAGCTGTTGTGGGTTGCGGGGCACGAGCCCGAGATCTTCAGGCGCGTCGCAAAAGTGCTGCTGCCGAAGGCCTATGTCCGCTACCGCCTCACTGGCGAGATGGTCGAGGACATGTCGGATGCCGCCGGTACGCTGTGGCTCGACGTCGGCCAGCGCCGCTGGTCGCCGCTGCTGCTGCACGCCACGGGACTCGATCTGCATCACATGCCGCGGCTCGTCGAGGGCAGCGAGGTCAGTGCAGTGCTGGCTCCGGAATACGCGCAGCGCTGGGGCATGGCGAAGAATGTGGTGGTTGCCGGTGGCGCCGGTGACAACGCGGCGAGCGCGATCGGGCTCGGCGCGATCGCGCCCGGCGATGCCTTCCTGTCGCTCGGCACCTCCGGCGTCATCTTCCGTGTCACCGACCGGTTTGCGCCGGCGCCCGCTTCCGCCGTGCACGCCTTCTGCCACGCACTGCCCGGCCTGTGGCATCAGATGGGCGTGATGCTCTCGGCGGCGGCTTCCCTCGCCTGGCTTTCCGACGTGATGGCAACGCCTGCGGCCGCGCTGCTTGCGCCGCTCGGCGAGAGCGTCGAGGCGCCGAGCCCGATCAAATTCCTGCCCTACCTCGATGGCGAGCGCACGCCGCACAATGATGCTGCAGCGAGCGGCGCCTTCGTGGGCCTGCGCGGCGCAAACGGACGCGACCAGATCGTGCAGGCCGTGCTCGAAGGCGTCGCCTTCGCCGCGCGCGACAATCTCGCCGCGCTCGGCAGCGCCAGCTCGGCGATTTCGGAGGTCGATCTCGTCGGCGGCGGATCGCGCTCGGCCTTGTGGGCGCAGATCTGCGCCGACGTGCTCGGCATTCCCGTCCACCGCGTCGAGGAAGGCGAGGTCGGAGCTGCGCTGGGCGCCGCGCGGCTCGGACGCCTGGCCGCCACCGGCGAGGAGCCCGCGCAAGTCTGCACGCGGCCGCGGCGCCTCGCGAGTTTCACGCCGCGCGCGTCCACCGCTGCCGCCTATGACGACGCCTATCATCAGTGGCGAAAACTGTATCCCGCGCTGAAGGAGTTCTCGCTGTGAACGCATCCCCAAATTTCTTTGGTGCGACCGCGCCGGTCGCCTATGGCGGTACGAACGCCAAGGGCCCGCTCGCGTTCCGCTGGTACGACAAGGACCGCATCGTCCACGGCCGCAGGCTGGAGGATCATTTGCGCTTTGCCGTCTGCTACTGGCATTCGTTCTGCTGGCCGGGCGGTGATCCCTTCGGCGGCGAGACGTTCCTGCGGCCATGGCATCACGGCAGCGATGCCATGGCGATGGCGCGCGCCAAGGCCGATGTCGCCTTCGAGCTGTTCCGCCTGCTAGATGTGCCGTTCTTCACCTTCCATGACGTCGACGCGGCGCCGGAAGGAGCCTCGCTCGCCGAATCCGTCGCCAACCTCAACGCGATCGCCGATCTGTTCGAACAGAAGATGGCCTCCGCCAAGGTGCGCCTGCTCTGGGGCACCGCCAATCTGTTCACGCACCGTCGCTACATGGCGGGCGCCGCGACCAATCCGGATCCCGACGTCTTTACCTATGCCGCCGGACAGGTGCGCGCCGCGCTCGAGGTCACGCACCGGCTCGGCGGCCAGAACTATGTGCTGTGGGGCGGGCGCGAGGGTTACGAGACGCTGCTCAACACCGACATCGGCGGCGAGCTCGACCAGCTCGGCCGCTTCGTCTCGCTGGTCGTCGAGCACAAGCACAAGATCGGTTTCGAGGGCCCGATCCTGATCGAGCCCAAGCCGAAGGAGCCGACCAAGCATCAATACGACTTCGACGTTGCCACCTGCTACGGCTTCCTCCAGCGCTATGACCTCCTCGAGGACGTCAAGCTCAACATCGAGCAGAACCACGCCATCCTCGCCGGGCACTCGTTCCAGCACGAGGTTGCGCTTGCCGAGGCGCTCGGCGTGTTCGGCTCGCTCGACATCAACCGCGGCGATGATCTGCTCGGCTGGGACACCGACCAGTTCGCGATGAACGTTTGCGAGCTGGTGCTGGTGTTCCACGAGATGCTGAACCGCGGCGGCTTTACCACGGGCGGTCTCAATTTCGATGCCAAGATCAGGCGACAATCGATCGACCCCGACGATCTGATCCACGCCCATGTCGGCTCGATGGATGCCTGCGCGCGGGCCTTCCTCGCGGCGGCCGACATGCTCGATGCCGGCGCGCTCACGGCGCCGCTCGCCGAGCGCTATAACGGATGGGCTGGAGCTGAGGGCCGCGCCATCCTTGCCGGCCAGCGCTCGCTCGCCGATCTCGCCGATCGCGCGCTCGCCCCCGGCTTCGATCCGCAGCCGCGGTCGGGCCGGCAGGAATACCTTGAATCCCTGGTCAACCGGTACGTCTGAGCGAGGCCGCTGATGACAAACGTTGAAGCAACACGGCAGCCGGTCCTCGAACTGACCGGGATCGGCAAGGAGTTCGGCGCCATCCGCGCGCTGCACGACGTCGACATGCAGGTCTATCCGGGCGAGGTGGTCGGCTTGATGGGCGACAACGGCGCCGGCAAGTCGACGCTGGTGAAAATTATCGCCGGCAATTTCCGTCCCAGCCACGGCGAGATCCGCTTCGACGGCAATGCCGTGCATTTCTACCGGCCGATCGACGCCCGCGCCGTCGGCATCGAGGTGGTCTACCAGGACCTCGCGCTCGCCGACAATCTGTCGGCGGCGGCGAACGTCTTTCTCGGCCGCGAGCTCAAGCGCAAATTCGGTCCCATCTCGCTGCTCGACCACAAGGCGATGGCGGCGCGCGCGCTGGACTTGTTCGGCGAGTTGCGCTCGGAGACGCGGCCGCATGATCTCGTCAAGCAGATGTCGGGCGGCCAGCGCCAGGCGGTCGCGATCGCGCGGACGCGGCTGTCGAACGCCAAGCTCGTGATGATGGACGAGCCAACCGCCGCGATCTCGGTGCGCCAGGTCGAGCAGGTGCTGAGCCTGATCCACCGCCTGAAGGAGCAGGGCGTCGCCGTGATGCTGATCTCGCACCGCATGCCCGACGTGTTCGCGGTCTGCGACCGCGTCGTGGTGATGCGCCGTGGCGAGAAGCGCGCCGACAAGGCGATCCACGATACCAGCCCCGAGGAAGTCACCGCCCTCATCACCGGCGCGAAGGAGGCGGCGTAATGGCGATCCAGATCGAATCCCCTATCACCTTCACCAATGTCGGCAAGGCAAGATGGTGGCAGCGCGGTCTTCTTGCGACGCAGACCGGCTACGTCCTGCTCGCGCTCCTGGTGCTGCTCGCCATCATGCATTTCGCCAGCCCCTATTTCTTCACCGAAGGCAACATGCAGAACGTGGCGAAGAACTTTTCCTTCATCGCCATCGCAACCCTCGGAATCACCTTCGTCATCATCACCGGCGGCATCGATCTTTCCGTCGGTTCGATGATGTGCTTCTCCGCCATGATCACATCCATGGTCATGGTCGAGCTGTCGGCACCGGGATCGCTGTTCGTCCATTTGGCGGCTGACGGCAAGACCGTCGTCGCCAACGTGCCTGGATTGATTCTCGTGATCTCGGTGGTGGCGGGGCTGGCGGCCGCACTCGTCGTCGGGCTCATCAACGGCTTCTGCATCGCGACGCTGGGGCTGTCGCCATTCGTCACGACACTCGGCATGCTCTCGATCGTGCGTGGGCTCGCTTATGTCGTCTCCAACGGCCGCGGCAGCTTTCCGGGTGGCCCCGACGCCGACTATTTCTACGCGCTCACCTCGGGCGACCTGTTCGGCGTGCCCGCGCCGTTCATTTACCTCGTGATCCTCGCCCTCGTCATGGCGGTGGTGCTGCACCACACCACCTTCGGTCGTCACGTCTTCGCGCTCGGCGGTAACGAGAAGGCAGCCGAATTGACCGGCATCTCGGTCGTACGCGTGAAGATCGAGGTCTACGTGATCTGCGCGCTCGCCGCGGGGCTTCAGGGCATCATCATCTCCGGCTGGCTGGGATCGGCGCCGGCGAACATGGCGACGTCCTACGAGCTCAACGTGATCGCGGCCGCCGTCATCGGCGGTGCCAATCTTGCCGGCGGCATCGGCGGTCCGTTAGGAGCCATCGTCGGCTGCGTGCTGCTCGAGGTGATCCGCAACGGCCTCGTGCTTGCGCAAGTCAACTCCTACTGGCAGCAAACGCTGGTCGGCGTGATCATCATCCTGGCCGTGCTGGTGGACCGCATCCGCTCGCGCATGGCCTGACAAGAGTTACTCCGGGAGGGCAACGAATGCATCGTCTATCCGCCTTCCGGAGCCATGGTTTTCAAGAGGATAGGCATAATGTGGAGGGAACGTAATGAGGAAGATCCTGCTTGCCGGAATGGCCATCGCGATGATGGCGACCCCGGCGTTCGCCCAGACCTACAAGTTCGCGGTCGTACCCAAGGCGATGAACAATCCGTTCTTCGACGTGGCACGCGACGGCTGCATGAAGCGCGCGAAGGAGCTCGGCAACGTCGAGTGCATCTACAAGGGGCCGATCGAGCACGAGCCGGCGACGCAGGCGCAGATCATCCAGGACTTCATCACCCAGAAGGTGGATGGCCTGGCGATCTCGGTTGCCGACGTCGCGGCGATGACCAAGTCGATCGAGGCGGCGACCGCAGCCGGCATTCCCGTCATCACGTTTGACGCGGATGCGCCGGGCTCCAAGCGCATCGCCTATATCGGCACCAACAACAAGGACTTCGGCCTCGCGCTCGGCAAGCAATTGCTCCAGCTCCGGCCCGAGGGTGGCAAATATGCCATGGTCTCCGGCGGTCCGGGCGCGAAGAACCTCGCCGAGCGCGTCGATGGCGTCCGCGAGGCGCTCAAGGGCTCGAAATGGGTGGAGGTCGCGGGCTCGCCGACCTTCTGCAACGACGATTCCACGCTCGCGGTTCAGCAGATGGCGGACCTGCGCACCGCGACGCCGGACCTCGCCGCGATCGTGCCGGTCGGCGGCTGGCCGATGTTCGCGCCGGAAGGCTTCAAGGCTTTCGTCAACAAGAACAAGAAGGACATCGATTCCGGCAAGCTGACGCTCGTCGTCGCCGACACGCTCAAGATGCAGCTTGAGCTCCTGCGTGACGGCTATTCCAACGCGCTCACCGGCCAGCGCCCGTTCGAGATGGGCGTGAAGTCGATGGACGCCCTGCTCGCGATCAAGAAGGGCGAGAAGGTGCCGGAGATCATCTACACCGGCCTCGACCTCGTGACGAAGGACAACGTCGCGCAACTCTTGAAGTAGGAACGTCTGTCAGCCCCGACGTTCCTGCGCTTCCTCTCCCGCCTGCGGACCCGCAGGCGGGAGAGGCTAGGATTTTGCCAGGTGGAGGGTGAAATATGGTGATTGACGGGCATCAACATTTCTGGGACCCAGCGCGCGCCGACTATCCCTGGATGGTGGCGGCCGAACTCGCCCCGATCCGCCGCGCCTTTGGCCCCGCCGATCTGGCGCCGCTCCTGAAGCAGAACAGCATCGATGCGAGCATTTTGGTGCAGTGCCGGTCCTCGGTCGCGGAGACCGAGGAATTTCTGCGCATTGCTGCGGCGACGCCCTTCGTCGCCGGCGTTGTCGGCTGGGCCGATCTCACGGATGGCGCGCTCGATGAGACGCTCGACCGGCTGCGGGCCTCGCCGGAAGGCAAGAAGCTTGTCGGCATCCGCCACCAGGTCCATGACGAAGCCGATCCCGACTGGCTGTTGCGCGAGGACGTGCAGCGTGGCCTGATGGCGGTGTTCGCGCACGATCTCACCTACGATTTCCTGGTCCGCACCCGCGAACTTCCCGCTGCTATCGCCACCGCGCAGGCCTTTCCGCAAGCGCGTTTCGTGCTCGATCACGCCGCCAAGCCGCCGATCGCGGAAGGTTTCAGTCGCGACTGGGCCGACCGCATCGCCGCGCTCGCAGCCTGCGGCAATGTCTGGTGTAAGATCTCCGGCCTAGCGACGGAGGCCCGCTGGAACGACTGGGACGCGGAGCGCCTATTGCCCTACGTCGAGCACGTCGCCAAACGCTTCGGCGAGGATCGCCTGATCTTCGGCTCCGACTGGCCCGTGTGCCTGCTTGCAGGAAGCTACGGTGAGATCAAGGGCGCGCTCGATGAATGCCTGACGAAGCTGGGCCCACAGGTACGCAAGAAAGCATTCGGAGCGAATGCTCAGCGGGCGTATCGATTGCGCTGATGTGGCCGCGAGCACTTCCTTCCTTCTCCCCCTTGTGGGAGAAGGTGGCATAGGCGGCCTACGGCCGCCGTTCTTAAGAACGCCGATGCTTCGCATCGGCTATGTCGCCGGATGAGGGGTTGTTTCCGCAATTTCAAAAGCAAGAGGGCCGTATGCGGAGAGAGACCCCTCACCCGTCTCGCCGCTGCGCGGCGAGCCACCCACTCCCACAAGGGGAGAGGGAAAGAGAGCGTGTTCGCTCTCTCACGTGCCGGCAGGCACCTGATCCAAGAATCCCGTGATGCTCTTGATGCGGCCGTCTTTCAGTACGGCGAAATCGGTGCCCTTGATCGGGCTGTCGACGCCGTCGGGGCCGAGGCCCCAGGAAAAGCGCAGGTGCTCGCCATAGCCGTTTGGCTCGCCGATCAGCTTGAACCTGAACTCCGGAAAGCGCTGCTGCACGCCGGCGATCAGCGCATCGACGCCGTCATGGCCGTCACCGCGCATCAAGGGATCGACATAGCTCGCATCCGCCGTCCAGTTCTCGCTGAGCAGTTCGCGCCGTTTGCCCGGCGTGCGCTCGTTCCAGAGATCGATATAGCGGCGGGCGAGGGTGATGTGGTCGGTCATGGTGGCCTCCTTCGAAAAACGCCGGATGGTTCGGCTGTCCCTGACTATCGAAGGTTTGCGCGCGCCAATCGATTACCTCGGAGGTCATGCGCATGATCCGGAAAGGTGTGAAGCGGTTTTCCGACAAAATCATGCGCCAACAAAGAACTGAAGCGCGATGATATTCATCGCGCTTCAGGCGCGCGCAATTTTGTCCGGGCGACGCTTACTTCGCCGCGGTCACCATGATCTCGACGGTGTATTGCGGGGCGGCGAGCTTGGCTTCCACGGTGGCACGCGCCGGCGTGTTGCCGGGCGACACCCAGGCGTCCCACACGGCGTTCATTTCCTGAAAGGTCTTCATGTCGGTGATGTAGATCGTCGCCGACAGCAGTTTCGATTTGTCGGTGCCTGCCTTGGCAAGATGGCTGTCGATGGTCGCCAGAATGTCCTGGGTCTGCTTCGTCACGCTTTCACCGGCGGCCTTGCTGGCGACGACACCAGCGAGATAGACGGTGTTGCCGTGCACGACGACCTGGCTCATGCGCGGGCCGGATTCAAGACGTTGAATGCTCATGGGGATCTCCTGTTGGAATGGCGGCCCTGTCTAGCGCAGCGCCTTGTGCTGTGCCACCCCGGTGACGCATGCGTCGCCGGTGACGCATGCGTCGCGGCCGATGCATGCGCGGCCTAAAGCGCGATGAGATTGAAATCAATCGTCACCGCGCTTTAGGTTCTTGATCGTGCATGATCTTTTTCGGAAAACCGCTTCGCACTTTGCGCTAACGCGGCCCTTCGGGTCCGGATCATGCGCTAAGGAAAGCGGCTGAAGAACGCCCAGATCGTATCGGCGCCGTCGATGTCGCCGTTCTGCGGGCCGAGCAGGCCGTTCGCGAGCTTTGGGAAATTCGCGTCGGGGAAATGCCCGGGCATGCGATGACCGCCGCCATTGACGCGATAGAGCACGACGTCGCGCCCTTTCGGGCAGCGAGAGCCGATCTGCGTCACGGTGGACTCGTCGTGAGGATTCCTGTCGGGCAGATCGGTTGCCGTGGCATCATCAGCTTCGCAGCCATCGACACTGCGCCAGAATGCCAGCGTCTTCGTGGTCGACCAGAAACCGTTGGCCGCGAAATAGCTCGTGCCGCGGCCGCCGCCATAGGGGATCAGCGGATCGACGGTGCCGTTCATGATCAGCATCGGCAGCGGACGCGATGGATGGCAGGCGGCGGCCGATTCGTCGGTGAGGTTCATGATCACGCTCGCGGCGGCCGCGAACAGATCGGCGCGGTTGCAGGCCAGCGTCATGGTCATCGCGCCGCCATTGGAGATGCCGGTGATATAGACGCGGCGCGCGTCTGCCGTGCCGTCCTTCACGAGCTTGTCGACCAGGGCCACGATGAAAGCGATGTCGTCGGTGCCCTCGGGCGGTCCGCGGCCGGCGCGTCGTGCGTCGGGTCGCGCATCAGCCCAGGCGTTGCTCAGTCCATCAGGGAAAACCACGGCAAAGGAGTCGCGCCTGGCAATCAGCGGCCAGGATGTCCGCGTCACCATGTCGGCGCCGCGCTGCGTCTTGCCGTGCAGCACGATGACGAGCGGCGCCGGCTTGGTCGGCGCCCGCATCATGATGAACGTGCGGGTCACGCCATTGACGTCGATCGTGTCGGCCTCGGCATGTACGGCGAACAGCAGCATTGCAGCCACAACTCCAATGCCCCACCGCCACAGCACGATGTCACCCCACAGCCTTCGCCGCTGCGCGCCCGGCGTTGCGGCCCGAGAACAGGCAGCCGCCGAGGAACGTGCCTTCCAGCGAGCGGTAGCCATGCACGCCGCCGCCGCCGAAGCCGGCGGCCTCGCCCACGGCGTAAAGCCCGGGAATGACCTGGCCCTCTTGTCCGAACACGCGCGAGTCCAGATCGGTCTCGAAGCCGCCGAGCGTCTTGCGCGTCAGGATGTTGAGCTTGACCGCGATCAGCGGCCCGTGCTCGGGATCGAGGATCCGATGGGGAGCGGCGGTGCGGATCAGCTTGTCGCCGATATAGCGGCGCGCATTGTGGATATTCATGACCTGCGCGTCCTTGACGAAGGGATTGGCGATCTCACGGTCGCGCGCCTCGATCTGCATCCTGACATGGTCGAGCCTGAGGAGATCGTTGCCGGCAAGATTGTTCATGGCAGCCACGAGCTCCTCGAGCTTGTCGCGCACAATGAAGTCGACACCATGGCTCTTGAACGCTTCGACCGGCGCCGGCGCGCCCTTGTTGGTGGCGCGGCGCAAGGTCATGCGCCAGCTTTTTCCCGTGAGATCCGGATTCTGCTCGGAGCCCGAGAGCGCAAATTCCTTCTTGATGATGCTCTGGGTCAGCACGAACCAGGAATAATCATAGCCGGTCGACATGATGTATTTGAGCTGGCCGAGCGTGTCCGAGCCTGGGAAGAGCGGCGCCGGCAGGCGCGTGCCCGTGGCATCGAACCACATCGAGGAGGGACCGGGCAGGATGCGGATGCCGTGGCGCGGCCAGATTGGTGACCAGTTCTGGATGCCCTCGACATAGTGCCACATGCGGTCGCGGTTGATCAGCCGCGCGCCGACGCCTTCCGTGATGCCGATCATGCGGCCGTCGACGTGTTCGGGCACGCCGGAGATCATGAACTTCGGCGGCTCGCCCAGCCGCTTCGGCCAGTTCTGCCGCACCAGATCGTGATTGCCGCCGATGCCGCCAGAGGCAACGATCACCGCCTGCGCCTTCAACGTGAAGTCGCCGACTACCTTGCGCGAGGAGCTCTTGCCGCGCTCGACACTGTCAGGCTCGAGGATTTTTCCGCTCACGCCGTCGACCGTGCCGTTCGTGATGTTCAATGCATCGACGCGATGGCGGAACTTGAAGGTCAGCCGGCCCCTTCTGGCCGCCTCGCGTGCGCGGCGCTCGAACGGCTCGACGATGCCGGGTCCTGTGCCCCAGGTGACGTGAAAGCGTGGCACCGAATTGCCGTGCCCCATCGCGTCATAGCCGCCGCGCTCGGCCCAGCCGACCACCGGGAAGATGCGATGGCCCATCGCGCGCAGCCACGACCGCTTCTCGCCGGCCGCGAACGCCACATAGGCCTCCGCCCATTTCCTTGGCCACAAATCCTCGTCGCGGTCGAAGCCCGCGGTGCCGAGCCAGTCCTGCAATGCGAGCTCGAAGGAATCCTTGATCCCGAGCCGGCGCTGTTCCGGCGAATCGACCAGGAACAATCCGCCGAACGACCAGAACGCCTGACCGCCGATCGATTGCTCGCCCTCCTGATCGACGACGATCACGCGCTTGCCGGCATCGGCAATCTCGGTTGCAGCAACCAGCCCCGACAACCCCGCGCCGATAATGATGACGTCCGCCTGCTCAGCCATTGAGTTCCCCCTGTAGTCATCCGGATTGTCAGCCGCCGTCGCTGAGATCAAGAGGAGGGGCGCAAGAATCCGTTAACTTGTTCCACTTTGGGATTGGGCCGGCCAAGGGATCGGCGAAGTGCAGCGCGGGCGCAACACCGTATTTGAATTTGTTTTGAGCCAGCCCACGCGCCTAGACAAAACCACGGTTACGACGGACGCTGGCGCCGCATCATCACCTGACACACAGATTCGAATGGGACTGGGGCGGGGGACATGAAGTTTCTGACGGGGTTGCTCGCAGCGGTTCTCCTGTTCGCGGGCATGGGGGCCTCTCATGCGGTGGTTCGTATCGCGGACGACCGTGGCGGCCGCATCGGAACCTATGTCGACAGGTACCAGGACCTGCGGCAGTCCGGCGAGACCGTGATCATCGACGGGCTCTGCGCCTCTGCCTGCACCATCGTCCTCGGTGCCATCCCGCGAGACCGCATCTGCGTGACCTCGCATGCGACGCTCGGCTTCCATGCCGCCTGGGATTTCGGCTCCAACGGCCGCGCCGTCACCAATCCCGAAGCGACCCAGATGCTGTATGCGATGTACCCGTCGCACGTGAGGCGCTGGATCTCGCAGCGTGGCGGCCTCACCCCGCACATGATCTTCCTCAGGGGCAGGCAGCTCCAGGCGATGTACAAGCCCTGCTACATGGACGTGCAGGCCGCGCCCAGCCGGCCGTCGCGCCGGGCTCTTCCGCAAGCGGATGAGCTGGAGTCCGCCCGGGGCCAGCTGCTTCACTAATATCCATCAGAACGAGCTGATCCGGGGAGCTATTCTGGCCCGCCCGCGGCGCTTGCCCGGGCGTGGGCCAGCGCCTATTTGAAGGGCAGGGAACCGGCGCGCATCGCCCCGGTCATTGTCATGGCTCAACCACTGCAATCAGCACATCCGGTATCGGACAATTCGCCCACTGCCGGCAGGACGCCGTCCGTGCTGCTATTTGCGGGCGCAGGGCTTGGCGGTCTCGCCGTGCTCGCCACGCTGGCGCTGTGGTTCCACTACGGCACCCAGGTGTTTTTTGAAGTGATCAGGGCCGGCCTGTCCGCCTGCTTCTGATCCGTAAAATGGGATTCTCTCCACGATGAGCCGGACTGCCCGCCCGCTGGTGATCGCGACTGCCTTCGCCGCAAGCCTCGTCGTCGGTCTGCTTGTAATGTTCTGGGCTATGGGCGGCGTCAGCAAGGTGGCGCAGCCGGCCGCGATTGGCGGGCCGTTCACGCTCACCGACCAGAACGGCAAAACCGTCACCGACAAGAGCCTGAAGGGCAAGCCGACCCTGATCTTCTTCGGCTACACCCATTGCCCGGACGTCTGCCCGACCTCGCTGTTCGAGATCTCGGAGGTACTGCGCGCGATGGGCAAGGACGCCGACAAGGTGAACGCCTATTTCATCTCGGTCGATCCCGAGCGCGACACGCCGTCGACGATGAAGGACTATCTGTCGAGCTTCGATCCGCATCTGGAAGGCCTCAGCGGCGATCCCGCCGAGACCAGCAAGGTGCTGACGTCCTACCGCGTCTACGCCAAGAAGGTCCCGACCAAGGACGGCGACTACACCATGGACCACACCGCGCTGATCTATTTGATGGACCGCGATGGGAGGTTCGTCGCGCCGTTCAATATGAAGCGGCCCCCCGAAGAGGCCGCGACCGAGCTGAAGCGGTATCTCTGAGGTCTCAGATGGGCTGCAATCGGCGCTCGCGTTCCCGGCGGGATGGTCTATAAGGCCCTCCGATCTCAACGAAATCCCGCTAATCTCAAGCCGATGGCCCCATCGCAACAGGCGAAATCGCTCAAAACTGTCCGCCGCCTCCTGATCGGGATGGCGGGAGCCGGCGCCTGCCTTTTGTCGACTGCGTCCGGCGCACTTGCGCAGACCCCAGCCAAGCCAGCGCCCGGTGCTCCCCAGGCTTCCCCGCAGGTCGCGCCTCAAGCGGCTCCCCAGGCCGTGCCCGGCTTCTGGGACCCGCGCCGCCGGCCCGAACGGCCGGACCTGTCGCGCCTGACGGTGATCCGTTTCCTGACCGAGACCGACTATCCGCCGTTCAACTACACCGGCGCCGACGGCAATCCGGCCGGCTTCAACGTCGATCTCGCCCGTGCGCTCTGCGAGGAGATCAAGGTCACCTGCACGGTGCAGATGCGCCGCTTCGAGACGCTGGTCGATGCGCTCTCCTCGAACCGCGGCGATGCCATCATCGCGTCCATGGCGGTGAGCCCGCAGCTCCGTGCGCGCGCCGATTTCACCGATCCCTATTATCGCGTGCCGGCGCGCTTCGCCTCGCGCAAGGACGCGGTGATGCAGGAGATCCGTCCCGAATATCTCGAGGGCAAGAAGGTCGGCGTCATCGCGGGCTCCGCCCATGAAGCGTATCTCAAGGCGATGTTCACCGATGCCGAGCTGCACGGCTATCCCAATGACGAGGCCTTGCGCACCGCGCTCCGTCGCGGCGAGGTCGACTTCATCTTCGGCGACGCCATCTCGCTGGCGTTCTGGATCAACGGCACGGATTCCGGCGATTGCTGCGCCTTCTCCGGCGGCCCCTTCGTCGAGAGCCGCTTCTTTGGAGAGGGCGTCGGCATCGCCGTGCGCAAGGGCAACGATCTGTTGCGGCAGGCGCTGAACTGGGCGCTGTTCCGCGTCTGGGAAAAAGGCCGCTACACCGATCTGTGGCTGCGGTACTTCTCGGTGAGCCCGTTTTAGGTCAGTCGCTGCCACCTCCGCCGTCATTGCGAGGAGCGCAGCGACGAAGCAATCCAGAGTATTTCCGCGGAAAGATTCTGGATTGCTTCGCTTCGCTCGCAATGACGGTGTGTGAGGTTGTATCGCTCCACAAAATTGCATTCTGCGCGGAAATCGCTATTTTCCGCGGCCCGGAGGCCCCTTGAATGTCCGTTATTGATCCTGCCGCCAGCCCGAGCGATCTTCGTGCGCTCGCCGAACAATCCAACGCCTGGCCGTTCGAGCAGGCGAAGGCGCTTGTCGCGCGGCTGAAGAAGAGCCCGAAGGACGAGGTGCTGTTCGAGACCGGCTACGGCCCGTCCGGCCTGCCGCATATCGGCACCTTCGGCGAGGTCGCGCGCACCAGCATGGTGCGTCACGCCTTCCGCGTGCTGACCGAGGACAAGATCAAGACGCGGCTGATCGCCTTCTCCGATGACATGGACGGGTTTCGGAAAGTCCCCGACAACGTGCCCAACAGGGAGATGCTGGCGACGCATCTCGGCAAGCCGCTGACGCGGGTGCCGGATCCGTTCTCCAACGACTATCCGTCGTTCGGGCACCACAACAACGCCCGCCTGCGTGCCTTCCTCGACAGCTTTGGCTTCGATTACGAGTTCGCCAGCGCAACCGACTACTACACCTCGGGCCGGTTCGACGCGACGCTGCTGAAGATGCTCGCCGCCTACGACAAAGTGATGGCGATCATCCTGCCGACGCTCGGGCCCGACCGCCGCGCGACCTATTCGCCGTTTCTGCCCATCAGCAAGACCACGGGCGTCGTCTTGCAGGTGCCGATGATCTGCCGCGACGTCGCTGCCGGCACCGTCACTTACGTCGATCCTGATACAGGCGAAGAGGTCGAGACGCCGGTCACGGGCGGCCATGTAAAGTGCCAGTGGAAGGCCGACTGGGCGATGCGCTGGGTCGCGCTCGGCGTCGACTACGAGATGGCCGGCAAGGATCTGATCGACTCGGTGAAGCTCTCGGGCGCCATTGCGAGGACGCTCGGCGGCACGCCGCCCGAAGGCTTCAATTTCGAGCTGTTCCTCGACGAGAAGGGCCAGAAGATCTCGAAGTCGAAGGGCAACGGACTGACCATCGACGAATGGCTGCGCTATGCGCCGCCGGAATCGCTGTCGCTGTTCATGTACCGCGAGCCGAAAGCCGCGAAGCGGCTCTATTTCGATGTCATCCCGCGCAACGTCGACGACTATCAGCAGTTCCTCGACGGCTTTTCGCGGCAGGATGCCAAGCAGCAGTTCGGCAATCCCGTCTGGCACATCCATAACGGCCATCCGCCGAAGGCCGACATGCCCGTCACTTTCCAGCTTCTGCTGACGCTGGTGTCGTCGTCGAACGCGGAGAACGCCGAGACGCTGTGGGGCTTCATCGGCCGCTATCGCCCCGGCGTGAGCCCGCAGACGCATCCGAAGCTGGACGCGATGGTCGGCTACGCCATCAACTACTATCGTGACTTCGTCGCGCCGACGAAGCAGTTCCGCGAGCCCACCGATAGCGAGCGCGCCGCGTTGCAGGACCTGCGCGATGCGCTCTCGCAATTGTCGCAGGACGCCTCGGCGGAGGATATCCAGAACGTGGTCTACGAGATCGGCCGCCGCGAGCCGTTCCTCGACCAGGTCAAGAAGGGCAAGGACGGCCGTCCCGGCGTGACGCTGGACTGGTTCAACATGCTCTACCAGGTCCTGCTCGGCCAGGAGAAAGGCCCGCGCTTCGGCTCCTTCGTCGCCGTCTACGGCATCCAGAACGCCGTCAACATGATCGACGGCGCGCTGGCGAGGAGTGCGTGAGGGCGTGTAGCCAGGATGGAACGCAGCGAAATCCGGGAAGCACTATCTCCCCGATGTCGTCCTTGCGAAAGCCAGGACCCATACCGCGGAATCTATCGACTGCGTCTGGTCGCAGTCCCAAACGAGTTGTCTTCGCCAAACGACCTCCTGGGGTAATGGGTCCTGGCTTTCGCCAGGACGACATCGCGCAGTTGAGGCGCCACATCGGCCCCTCACTGGCTCGCCCACACGATCCTTGCGATCCAGGCGACATCGGCAACCGCAAGCGTGCGCTCGTTCTGCGCGCCATCGAGTGACTGCAATTCCAGCGACTTCGCCGTGCGGCGCTTCAGCGCCTTCACCAGCATCTCGCCGGCCCTCGTCTTTACCACCACGCGGTCGCCTTTGCGGATCGGCGTGCCCGGCGACACCAGGATGACGTCGCCGTCGCGATAGGGCGCGAGCGCATCGCCGGAAATCTCAAGCGCAAAGCTGTGATCGTCCTCCGCCGAGGGCAGCGCGACTTCGCTCCAGCCCTTGCCGGCGGGGAGGCCCTGCTCGTCGAAATGGCCGCTTGTCGCGGCCTGCGCGAAGCCGAGCAACGGAACCGAGCGGCCGTCGCGTACGCCATCGCCGATCAGCTGCACGAAGGTCTCGATCGACGAGCCGGCGGCCGCGAGCGCCTTGGCGATCGATTCGGTCGAGGGCCAGCGCTCCCGGCCGTCGGAGGTCACGCGCTTGGACTTGTTGAAGGTGGTGGGATCGAGCCCCGCCCGCTTGGCAAGCCCCGACGGCGACAGCCCGGCGCGCGCCGCGAGCCGATCCAGGGCGCCCCAGATCTGCTCGTGAGTCAGCATCCTCTGCGCTTTGGCCTGTCTGATCATCCTCGATCCGGCCCGCCTAGGAAAACTAGCCTCAAATGAACCGGTTTTCCGTTTTCGGTGCAAGAGGCGGCAGCCAAGTCTTGAGTTCGAAAGGTGCCGCCTTTACGGTCGCGCCCGGGTCTGGGACCCTTGGGGAGCGAAAACCCCAAGAGACTCAACGAGCAAGCGTAAGCAGGACACCGCAACAGGTGGTCAAGATCTATAAAATTTGTGCCGCTTCGGCCTGGCGGGAGGCCGAACGGCAGGGTGTGTACCGGGGCAGCGCGGATGACGCGCGCGACGGCTTCATCCATTTCTCCACCGCCGCCCAGGTTCCCGAGACCGCGCGAAAGCATTTCTTCGGGCAGCGCGCCCTGTTCCTGGTCGAGATCGACGGCGATGCGCTCGGCGACGCCCTGCGCTGGGAGCGCTCGCGCAACGACGAGCTGTTTCCGCATCTCTATGGCGAGCTCGATCTCGGTGCGGTGATCTCGATCATCAATCTCGCCATGCGCTCCGACGGCAATCACGACATTCCGGAGCTTGCACCGTGATCCGCGCGTTCGATGCTTTCTCGCTGCCTGTCTTGCGCTGGCTCGATCCGGAGGATGCGCATCGCCTGGCGATCCAGGGCCTGCGCTTCCTGCCGCCGACCAAGCCGCACGCCGATGATCCGAAACTGGCGGTGCGGGCCTTCGGCCTGAATTTTCCCAATCCGATCGGCATGGCCGCGGGCTTCGACAAGAGCGCGGAAGTGCCGGACGCACTGCTCAGGCTCGGCTTCGGCTTCGTCGAGATCGGCTCGGTGACGCCGAAACCGCAGGCCGGTAATCCGCGGCCGCGGCTGTTTCGCCTGGAGCGGGATGAAGCCGTCATCAACCGCATGGGCTTCAACAATGACGGCGCGACGATCGCGCTGCGGCGCCTTGCGGCGCGCGCTGAGAACGGCGGCATCGTCGGCGTCAATGTCGGGGCCAACAAGGATTCGCCCGATCGCGTCGCCGATTACGTCAAGCTGATCGAGACGTTTGCGCCGGTCGCGAGCTATTTCACCGTGAACGTCTCCTCGCCGAACACGCCGGGCCTGCGCAACTTGCAGGAGGGCGCGCTGCTCGACGATCTCCTTGCCCACGTGATCGACGCGCGCGAGCGCGTGCGCGAGACGGCCGGCGATACGCCGGTGCTGCTCAAGATCGCGCCGGATTTGAGCCTCGCCCAGCTCGACGACGTCGTGCAGGTCGCCCGCGCGCGGAAGGTCGACGGCATGATCGTGTCGAACACGACGATCGCGCGGCCGAGCACGCTGCGCGAGCAGATGCGCGCGAAGGAGCAGGGCGGTCTCTCCGGCCGGCCGCTGTTTCGCCTGTCGACGCGCATGGTCGCGGAGACCTATGTGCGCGTCGAGGGCGCGTTCCCGCTGATCGGCGTCGGCGGCGTGGATAGCGGCGGTGCGGCGCTGACAAAAATCCGCGCCGGCGCGAGCCTGATCCAGCTCTATTCGTCGCTTGTCTACAAGGGCCTCGGCCTTGTCGACGAGATCAAGCGCGATCTCGCCTCGACGCTGCTGCGCACCGGGCGCGACTCGCTGTCCGAGATCGTCGGCGCCGACGCCGCCACGCTCACGGCCGAGGACTGGCCGGGGATGTAGAAGGTCTCGTGCCCCGGATGCAGCGCAGCGCGCCGCTCTTCGCTGGCTTGGTGCGCTGCTGATCCGGGGCCCATAGTCGCTGGGTCCCGGCTCTGCGGAGCGGCATTATCGGACGATGCTTCGCATCGCCGGGGCATGCCGCACCGCGTCCGGGACACGATGGTCATGATTTGGCGAACGTCGCCCGAAACAGCGCCGGATAGCGCAGGCCCTGCAGCCCGCCGCGCGCGACATAGAAGCCGAGCAGCGCGGTCCACAGTCCGGCATTGCCGAACGCTTGCAGCGCCCACCACGTGCCCAGAAAAATTCCGAGCGAGGCGAGCATCAGATTGCGCATCTCGCGCGCCCAGGTCGCGCCGACATAAATGCCGTCGAAACCAAAGGCGAACACGCCGGGCAGCGGCGCCAGGATGATGAAGACGAGAAAATCGCGTGCGCTGCGGCGGACCTCCTCGCTCGCGGTCATCAGGTTGATCAGTGCCGGGCCGAACAGCGCAAAGAGCAACGCGACGACCAGCGCGAAGCCGACGCCCCAGAGCAGCACCAGCCGCGTCGAATCGGCAAAGCCGCGCGCATCGCGCGCGCCAAAAGTGCGGCCGCAGAGCTGCTGCGCGGCGTTGGCGAGGCCATCGAGGAAGAAGGCGCTGACCAGCAGGAAATTGTTCAGCACCGCATTGGCCGCGAGCGTGACATCGCCGGCCCGCGCGCCCTTGGCGGTGAAGAACAGGAACACGGTGATCAGCGCGGCGGTGCGCACCATGATGTCCGAGTTGACCGACAGCATCCGGATCAGCTTGGCGCGGTCGAACAACCGCGCGCGGGGAATGGCGAGACCACCTTTGGCGAGACGCCGCGCCACCATCGCGCTGAGCAGGAAGCCCGCGGCCTCCGCGATCACAGCGGCGATCGCCGCGCCCGCAATGCCGGTGTCGTAGACGAGCACCAGGAGCACGGTCGCCGCCACGTTGATGAGGTTGATCACGATCTGCTGGAGCAGCGCCAGATTGGCGCGGGCAAGTCCCACCAGCCAGCCGAGCACGACGTAGTTGGCGAAGGCCAGCGGCGAGGACCAGATGCGGATCGCAAAATAGGTCTTTGCCGCGCGCGTCACGCCCTCGCTGCCGCCCATCAGGCTGAACAGCACGGCGCCGAGCGGTACCTGAAGCGCGATCAGCGCGACGCCGATCAGTCCGGCCACGATGAAGCCGCGCACGAGAATTGCGCTCGTCTCCTCCGACTCGCCGGCGCCGAGCGATTGCGCAGTGAAGGCGAGCGTGCTCATGCGCAGGAAGGCGAACAGCCAGAACAGGCAGTCGAAGATCACCGACGCCATGGCGACGCCGCCGAGCAGCGCGGCGTCGTTCAGCCGCCCGATCGCGGTGGTCGAGACCACGCCGATCAGCGGCGTGGTGAGGTTCGCGACCATCGCCGGGCCTGCGATGGCGAACACCTGTCTTGTGGTGACCCTGGGATGAACCGGTGCGTGCATGTCAGAACACGAGCACCATGCCGTCCTCCGCCGCCAGATGCGGCACGTCGTCGAGACGCAACAGCACGTCGTCGCTCATATGGGTGAGGACGAGCCGCTTGGCGCCGATCTCGGGCAGATGCTGTTCCAGGGTCTTCAGGCTGAGATGGTTCTTGACCACCTTCTCGTACATGTAGGCTTCGGCGATGAAAAGGTCCGCGCCATGCGCCAGCGGAATGAGCGTCTCCGTCCATTCGGTATCAGCGCTGTAGGCGAGCACGCGGCCTTCGGCTGCGATGCGATAGCCGAGGAACGGCCCACCGGACTCGCCATGCACGACCGGATAGGGCGTCACCGTCACGCCACCGAAGCTGCGGCTCTCGCCGGGCGAGAGCGCGACGACGGAAAGCTCGAAGCGCTGCTTGGTCTTCGATGAGTGCTCGAACAGCGCCTCCATCACCTGCGCGAGCCGCATCTCGATGCCTTGCGGGCCGGCAATCACCAGCGGTCGCGTCCGCCTGGAGAACTGCGCGTCGAGCAGAAAGAACGGCAGGCCGGCAAAATGATCGCCGTGGAAATGCGTGATCAGGATCAGGTCGATTTCGTCGCGATCGATCTCGAGCCGCTTCAAGGCCGGCAGCGAGGAGGCACCGCAATCGATCAGGAAATTGACCTGCCTCCCCGTGACGTGAAAGCAGGTGTTGGCCCTGCCGCCCGAGCCGAACGCATCGCCGCAGCCGACAAAGCGCAATTGCATCGGCTGCGCACTCCTTCTCCCAATCTACCGGCCGCGCGGCGCGCCGAACAGGCGCGACAGAAACCACACTGGGATCACGATGACAGCGCCGAGCAGGAAGTAGCGCCACAGCCAGTTGACCGCGTCGAAGCCGAGGTCCCACAGCCGCTGGAACAGGAGGCGAATGCTGTGGATGATATTCCAGGGATCGAAACCGATCGCAGCGAGCACGACGCCGACCAGGATCGAGAGCAGGATCAGGCGGAATGCGACCGCCAGCGGCGAGCCACCGAGAAAGCGGTTCAGGCCATCACTGTGGCCGGCCGGCAAATCTCTGACGTCGTTGGCCATTCAAAAAAACTCCTCAGCGGATTCGATCCCCATTATAGGGCACGGCGAGGCAGATGGGGAACCCGCATCCGGCCGTCAATCGGCTTACGGGATTTTAATTCGGCAAGCGGAGTACGCCTTGGTTGCAGGATGATCGTGTCGCAGGCTCGGTGCAACCTCTCCCGCTTGCGGGAGAGGCGCAGGCCGCCACCGGCGGCCGTTCCTCTTAAAAGAACGCCGATGCAAAGCCTCGGCTATGGCGGAGCGCCGGGTGAGGGCTCTCGCCTCTGGGAATCCCAATGCGGAGACACCCTCACCCCAACCCTCTCCCGCAAGCGGGAGAGGGGGCGCACCGCCGCCCTGGCCGCAATCCAGCCTCATTGCGCTTTCACGCCTCAATCTCCGCCACCTCCGCCTTCAGCATCTTTTCCAGCGTCTCCAGCCGGTCCGCCTCGCGTGGCGGCTTGTCCCAGCGCAGGCGGCTGATGCGGGGAAAGCGCATGGCGACGCCGGATTTGTGCCGCGGCGAGCGCTGCAATCCTTCGAAGGCGACCTCGAGCACCAGCCCCTTGTCGGGCTCGTGCACAACATGGCGCACGGGGCCGAATTTTTCCGTGGTGTTGCGGCGGACGAAGCGGTCGATCTCGAGCAGCTCCTCGTCGGTGAAGCCGAAATAGGCCTTGCCGACCGGCACCAGCTCGTCGCCACCTTCGCCGCCGGTCCAGACGCCAAAGGTGTAGTCGGAATAATAGGACGAGCGCTTGCCATGGCCGCGCTGCGCATACATCAGCACGGCATCGATGATGTGCGGGTCGCGCTTCCATTTCCACCATTGCCCCTTCGGCCGCCCCGGCAAATAGGGTGCATCGCGCCGCTTCAGCATGACGCCTTCGACGGCCTCGGCATCCTCGCCGGCGCCGGCACTTGCGGGATCGGCGCGCGCGGCGGTGAGTGCGTCCCAGCTATCGAAGGGCACGGTCGGTGAAAGGTCGATGCGGGAATCGCCCAGCTTCTTGATGAAGGTTTCGAGATGCTGGCGCCGCTCGGCAAAGGGCAGCTCGCGCAGATCGTTCTCGTCGTCGCCGAGCAGATCATAGGCGCGCAGGTGGATCGGAAAATCCTTGATCAGCTTTGGCGAGACTACCTTGCGGTTGAGGCGCTGCTGGAGAACGTTGAAGCTCTGCACGCGACTGTTGCGCACGACGAGCAGCTCGCCGTCGATCGCGCCGGGCAGGTGCAGCGAGGGCACGAGGTCCGGAAAGCTCCCCGTGATGTCCTCGCCGGTGCGCGAATAGAGCCGCGCCGTGATGTGGCCGCGATCGTTGCGGCCCGCCACCGCCTGCACGCGGATGCCGTCCCATTTCCACTCGGCAACGTAGTCGGCGGGATCAAGGCTTTGGAAATCTGAGTCCTCGATCGCATGCGCGAGCATGACGGGACGGAACGGCGCGGGGTCGCGGTTGACGGGCTTTTCCGCGCGGCCCTCGAGCCAGGCGAACAAGTCGAGATAGGGCGGGACGAGGCCGGGCCAGATCAGCTCGATCTCATGCGGATCCTTGTCGCCGAGTGCGGCCGCCGCGGTTTTTGCCAGGCGTGCGGAGACGCCGATGCGAAGCGCGCCAGTGACGAGTTTGAGCAGCGCCCAGCGGCCGGTCTCGTCGAGCTCGTCGAGCCAGCGCGCAAGCTGGCCCGGCAGCTCGGTCTTGCCGAGCGTGCGCAGCGTGGTGACGACGTCGGTGAGGGTTGGGGGTGGTGGGTGGTTGTGGTTGCGTGGGCGGAGATGGTGGCTGTCATCTCCCCCGGGGCACCCCCCTCCCTGTCCCTCCCCCGTAAGGGGGGAGGGAGCGGTGGAAGCTTTGCCTGCATCACGTGACGATACGTCGACAACCGTAACGGTTTCGCTCACCACTGCTTCAGACTTGTTGTTCGACGAGTCGCTCTCACGTCGCCCCGCGTCGCGCTGCACTCCCTCCCCCCTTGCGGGGGAGGGTGGGGGAGGGGGGTAGCCCAGGAAAGACTGGCCGTCGTTGACGACGCCCTTCGGCCACATCAGCGCAACTGTTTCCGAGAGATCGCCAACGTAATCATACGACAACCCGAACAACACCGGATCGGTACGCGCCGCAATCAGGTCGCGGATCAGCCCAGGCTTGGCGTGCTTGAAGCTCAGCGCGCCGGTCAGCGCCGCCAGCGCATAGCCGCGGTCGGGATCGCCGACCTCGCGAAAATAGCCGGTGATCAGCCGCAGCTTGTTGTTGCGGCCGGGCTCGTAGGCGAGACGGTCCAACAGTTGGGCGAAGCGGTTCATGCCTCGGCCTCGCTTGCGAGCTGCGTCTCGCTCTCCTCCTCGTCGCCATAGCCGACGAGATCCAGCGGCTGCGCGGCCAAGCCCTTGGTTTTGCACCAATGCACCAGCGCGTCTTCCTGGCCGTGGGTGACCCAGATTTCGCCGGCGCCGGTCGCAGCAATGGTCGCCGTGAGGCCGTCCCAATCGGCATGGTCGGAAATCACCAGCGGCAATTCCACGCCGCCCTGCCGCGCTCGCGCGCGCACCCGCATCCAGCCCGAAGCAAATGCCGTGACCGGATCGGGAAACCGCCGCGTCCAGATATCGGAGGTGGGGGAGGGCGGTGCCAGCGTAATGGTGCCGGCGAGATCGGTCTTCTTCGTGCCCTTCACCGGGCGTAGCTCGCCGAGCGCGATGCCGCGGCTCTGGTAATAGTGCGTGATCGTCTCCATCGCGCCATGCAGATAGATCGGCGTGTCGTATCCGGCCGCGCGCAGCAGTGCGATGACGCGCTGCGCCTTGCCGAGCGAATAGGCGCCGACGAGATGCGCGCGCTCCGGAAACAGCTCCACGGAGGTGAGCAGCTTCTTCACCTCGTCCGCCGCATCGCCGTGGCGAAATACCGGCAGGCCGAATGTCGCCTCGGTGATGAAGACATCGCAGGGCACGAGTTCGAACGGCGCGCAGGTCGGGTCCGGCGCGTCCTTGTAGTCGCCGGAGGCGACGATACAGGTGTCCTTACAGGTCACCGCGATCTGCGCCGAGCCCAGCACGTGGCCCGCGGGGTGAAACTTCACCTTGACGTCGCCGAGCCGGATCTCCTCGCCATAGCGGATCGCCTGCGTCGTGCCGGCAAAGTTCTCGCCATAGCGCAGGCGCATCATGTCCAGCGTCTCCTGCGTCGCCAGCACGGCGCCGTGGCCGGCACGCGCATGGTCGGAATGGCCGTGGGTGATCACGGCGCGCTCGACCGGGCGGACAGGATCGATATGGAAGCCGCCCGGCTTGCAGCACAGGCCGGCAGCAGATGGCAACAGGATGTCTTGCGGGCGCATTTCTGTCATATAGGCTGCACGCCCGTTTCATTCGAGTCATTGGCCCGCGTCGTCTTCTGGTTCCAAAAATGCCCCTGCGTCTGTTCCTGTCCTCCGGCGATCTGATGGCCGACCGCCGTTTCGAGTTCGCGCGCGACCTGCAGCTGAAGGGCGATTTGCCGGCCGCAGCTGACCTGCTGGAGCAGGCGATCGAGCTCGCGCCGAACTTCACATCGGCCTGGTTCACGCTCGGCGAAATCTTTCAGCAGCTCGGCGAGCGCGACAAGGCGACCGCGGCGTTTCGCAAGGCGCGCGACTCTGATCCTGAGGACCAGCATGGCGCCGGCCTGCATCTGATGCGGCTCGGCGAGGCACAGATGGCGGAGATGCCGAAAGCCTATGTGCAGGCGCTGTTCGATCAATACGCGCCGCGCTTCGAGCATGCATTGATCAACGATCTCGGCTATCGCGCCCCCGCGCTGATCTTCAAGGCGGTGCTGGCCGCGCGCGTCGCCGCGAAGAAGCCGGCCTACTTCAAGTGCGCGATCGATCTCGGCTGCGGCACGGGGCTCGCGGCCAGTGCCTTCGCAAAGCAGGTCGACCATTTCATCGGCATTGATCTTTCGCCCGGCATGATCAAGGAGGCGCGCGCCACCGGCCTCTATGCCGAGCTGGAAGTCGCCGACATGATCGACGGCCTGCGCAGCAAGCCGGACGCGAGCGCGAGTCTGGTCGTGGCTGCGGATGCGTTCGTGTA
The DNA here is from genome assembly GCF_054185185.1 of Bradyrhizobium sp. UFLA05-153. NCBI lineage: Bacteria > Pseudomonadati > Pseudomonadota > Alphaproteobacteria > Hyphomicrobiales > Nitrobacteraceae > Bradyrhizobium > Bradyrhizobium sp. UFLA05-153. The sequence goes on along the minus strand of NZ_JBBIAM010000035.1, from coordinate 52,437 downwards.
TCTGTCCGATCTCGCGCCGGTGTTGATGGAAGCAACGCGCGTGCTCGCAGCCGGCGGTACGCTCGCCTTCACGCTCGAGACGCATGACGGCAGCGGCGTCGTCCTGGGCGAGGGGCTGCGCTATGCCCATGCGGCGGAATATGTGCAGGCTGCGATCGCGAATGCCGGCCTCAAGCTGCTAACACTGGCGCCGGCCTCGCCGCGAAACGAGAACAACGAGCCGGTGCGCGGCCTCGTCATCGTTGCCGAGAAAACTTGAGTCTAGGCGCTGGGGCTGCGGCAAATTGAGCGTCATTGCGCCGCAAAAGCGCAGCCTTGCCACTTGCGATGCGTGCCTTGATGTCCGCACAATGCGCAGCATCAGGGAGACAACGCCAATGACAAAAAATCCATCGCGGCGCGATTTCAGCGCCGGTGCATTTGCCACAATCGCAGCCTCGACCTTGCCGGCGCCCTACGTTTGGGCTGCGGAGAAGAAATATGATGCGGGCGCGAGCGACACCGAGATCAAGATCGGTCAGACCGTGCCGCATTCCGGCCCCGGCTCGCTCTATGGCGTGCTGGGTCGTGTCGGCGAAGCCTATTTCCAGATGCTGAACGAGAAGGGCGGCATCAACGGGCGCAAGGTCAAATTCCTCACCATGGACGATGCCTACAGTGCGCCGAAATGCGTCGAGGCGACGCGGCGCCTCGTCGAGCAGGAGGAGGTGCTGGCGCTCTATGGCTCGCTCGGTACCGCGCCGCAGACCGCTGTTCATAAATATCTGAATTCCAAGGGCGTGCCGCAGCTCCTGCTCAATACCGGCGCGTCCAAGTGGAACAACCCGAAGGAATTCAAATGGACGATGGCGGGCCTGCCGCTCTATCCGACCGAAGCGCGCATTCTCGCCAAGCACGTCATCAGCGTGAAGCCGAATGCCAGGATCGGCATCCTCTACCAGAACGATGATTTCGGCCGCGACTTCCTCGGGCCCTTCAAGAAGGTGCTTGCGGATGCCGGCGGCACCGCGCAGGTGATTTTGGAGCAGACCTACGACCTGACCGATCCGACCATCGATTCCCAACTCATCAATCTCTCCAAGTCGGGCGCCGACGTCTTCTACAACATCTCCACCGGCAAGGCGTCGTCGCAGTCGATCCGGAAAGCGGCCGAACTCGGCTGGAAGCCGCTGCAATTGCTCTCGGCGGGCTCGACCGGCAAATCCATCCTCGGCGCCGCCGGCTTCGAGAACGCATCCGGCATCGTCGCGATCCGCTATTCCAAGGACGCCGGCCCCGGCCCCTGGGAGAATGACAAGGACGTGATCGCGTTCGACACGTTACGCAAGAATTATCTGCCAAACGTCGATCCCGACAACACCATCGCCTATGCCGGTTACGGCCAGGCGGTGAGCATGGGCGAGATCCTGCGCCGCTGCGGCGACGAGCTCACGCGCGAAAATGTGCTGAAGCAGGCCGCGAACCTCAAGGGCTTCCATTCGCCGTTCTTCCTCGACGGCGTCGACTACAGCTACACGCCCGACGACTACACGCCGATGAAGACACTGTTCATCTCGACCTTCAACGGCAAGGACTGGCAGGTCTCCGACAAGCCCGTGACGGAGTAGCGGGCGCGCGCTGACGCCGCCTCTCCCTCTCCCCGTTCTTACGGGGAGAGGGTCGGGGTGAGGGGCTGCATCCGCATTCACGGTGATAGATGGACTCGTGGAAGCTCCCCCTCACCCGGAATTCAAGCTGTGCTTGAATTCCGGCCTCTCCCCGCGAGCGGGGCGAGGCGACGGACCCACCCCTCGACGAACCCGTCCCCACGGCTTACCTCTATCGCCGTGCCGCCCCGTATCCTCACCGCCTCGGCCGAGCCGGCCGCACCGTTGCCCGACCGCTTCCAGACATGGTTCGCGGCCCGCGGCTGGTCGCCGCGCGCGCATCAATTGGCGCTCTTGGAAAAGGCCCGCGAGGGTCGCTCCGCGCTGCTGATCGCACCAACCGGCGCCGGCAAGACGCTGGCGGGATTTCTGCCGACGCTGGTCGAACTCTCTTCTCCCTCCCCCCTTGAGGCTCGGGGAGGGGGGTGGCCCCGGGCATCGCTGCGTGCCGACGACAAACACAAGCTCATCTCCACCGGCCGGGCCGTTCAGCGCTGCGGCGGTTTGCACACCCTCTACATCTCCCCGCTGAAAGCGCTCGCCGTCGACATCGCGCGCAACCTTGAGCGGCCGATTGCCGAGATGGGACTGCCGATCAAGGTCGAGACCCGCACGGGTGACACGCCGGTGTCGCGGCGGCAGCGCCAGCGCCGCTATCCGCCGGACATCCTTCTCACGACGCCAGAGCAGCTCGCATTGCTGCTGTCCTCCGACGATGCGCCGTTCCTGTTCTCATCGCTCAAGCGCGTGGTGCTCGACGAGTTGCATGCGCTCGTCACCTCCAAGCGCGGCGACCTGCTGTCGCTCGGGCTTGCGCGGCTGTGGCGGCTTGCGCCGGAGATGCGCATGATCGGCCTGTCGGCGACGGTGGCCGAGCCGGACTCGCTGGCGCGATTCCTCATGCCGCAGCCGGCCGGAAAGGCTGCCGCCGCCGCTGATATCGTCATGGCCGGCGGCGCGGCCGCGCCGATCGTCGAGATGCTAGATACGAGCGAGCGCCTGCCCTGGGCCGGCCACACTGCGCGCCACGCGCTGGCCGAGGTCTACGAGCTGATCAAGGCGAACAAGACCACGCTGGTCTTCGTCAACACCCGCAGCCAGGCCGAGATGCTGTTCCAGGATCTCTGGCGCATGAACGACGACGGACTTGCGATCGCGCTGCATCACGGCTCGCTAGACGTCGCGCAGCGCCGCAAGGTCGAGGACGCGATGTCGGCGGGCAGACTGCGCGGCGTGGTCTGCACCTCGTCGCTGGATCTCGGCGTCGACTGGGGCGACGTCGATCTCGTCATCAATATCGGCGCGCCAAAAGGCTGCTCGCGCCTGATGCAGCGCATCGGCCGCGCCAATCACCGCCTCGATGAAGCCTCGCGCGCGGTGCTGGTGCCGGCCAACCGGTTCGAGGTGCTGGAGTGCCGCGCCGCGATCGATGCGATCGCGGAGAATGCGCAGGATACGCCGCCCTTGCGCATCGGTGCCCTCGACGTGCTGGCGCAGCACGTGCTCGGCCGCGCCTGCGGTGAGCCGTTCTTCTCGGGCGAACTCTATGACGAGGTGCGCACGGCGGCGCCATACGCCGATCTGTCGCGGCAGGATTTCGACGACGTCGTCGATTTCGTCGCCACCGGCGGCTACGCGCTGAAAACCTATGAACGCTTCGCGCGCATCAAGCAGGACAAGCAGGGACGTTGGCGCGTCGCCAATCCAAAAGTGCGGCAGAGCTATCGCCTCAATGTCGGCACCATCGTCGAGGAGCCGATGCTGAAAGTCCGGCTGGTGCGCTCGCGCTCCACAGGGACCGGCTCGACCGGCGCGATTGCGCGCGGCGGCCGCGTGCTCGGCGAGATCGAGGAATATTTCATCGAGGGCCTTAGCCCCGGCGACACCTTCGTGTTCGGCGGCGAGGTGGTGCGCTATGAGGCGCTGGCCGAGGACCAGGTCTACGTCTCCCGCGCCCATGACGCCGATCCCAAGGTGCCGTCCTATATGGGCGGCAAGTTTCCGCTGTCGACTTATCTGGCCGAGCGCGTGCGCCGGCTGCTGGATGACAAGCGCGCGTGGGGTGCCCTGCCGGAGCAGGTGCGCGACTGGCTGTCATTGCAAAAGGATGTTTCGCGCGTGCCCGCGGTGCGCGAGCTCCTGGTCGAAACTTTTCCGCGCGGCAACAAGCACTATCTCATCTGCTATCCCTTCGAGGGGCGGCTCGCGCACCAGACGCTCGGCATGCTGCTCACGCGCCGGCTGGAGCGCGCCCGCGCCCGGCCGCTCGGCTTCGTCGCCAATGAATATGCGGTCGCGATCTGGGGGCTGGATGATGCCTCCTTCATGATCCGCAATGGCCAGCTCGATCTCAACGCGTTGTTCGATCCTGATATGCTCGGCGACGACCTCGAGGCCTGGCTCGCCGAATCCGCGCTGATGAAGCGGATGTTCCGCAACTGCGCGCTGATATCCGGCCTGATCGAGCGCCGTTTCACGGATGAAGACAAGAGCCGCCGGCAGGTGTTGTTCTCGACCGATCTCGTCTACGACGTCCTGCGCAAGCACCAGGCCGATCACATGCTGCTGCGCGCCGCGCGCGCCGATGCCGCGACCGGCCTGCTCGACCTGCGCCGGCTCGGGGACATGCTCGCGCGCATCCACGGTCACATCACGCACCGGGAACTCGACCACGTCTCCCCGCTCGCCGTCCCCGTGATGCTGGAAATCGGCCGCGAGTCAGTTTATGGCGAAGCTGCAGACGAGCTGCTGGCGGAGGCCGCCGACGAGCTCGTCAAAGAGGCGATGTCGTAGACTGTCCGCAGAATGAATCCTTGGGGCGCAATTCCTGCCAAGTCGTCAAGCCCGGCCTTGACCGAGCAGGCGGCCATTTCGATCACGTCGACGCGCACGCTGGACGTCGCCGGCGCATCGTTCCATGCCGATCTCTCCGGCGCGCTGTTCTGGGACGAGCAGCGCCTGCTCGTCGTTTCCGACCTGCATCTGGAAAAAGGCTCGAGCTTCGCTGCGCGCGGCGTGCTGCTGCCGCCTTATGACACGGTCGCCACGCTCAGTCGTCTTGCGGCCGTGATCGCGCGGCACGATCCGCGGATCGTGATCGCGCTCGGCGACAGTTTTCATGATCGCAGCGCCCATGAGCGGCTGTCGATTGAGGATCGCGACGCCATGACCTCGCTCCAGAGCGGCCGCGACTGGATCTGGATTTCAGGCAATCACGACCCGGCGCTGCCGCGCGATCTCGGTGGCACCGTCGCCGACGAAGTCGCGATCGGCCCGATCATTTTCCGTCACGAGCCGACCGGCGCGTGCGGCGAGATCGCCGGCCATCTCCATCCCAAGGCGCGCGTTACCGCACGCGGCCGCTCCATGGAGCGGCGCTGCTTCGCCTCCGACGGAATGCGCGCCGTGATGCCGGCCTTCGGCGCCTATGCCGGCGGTCTCAGCATCCGCGACGCGGCGTTCGCAAAAGTCTTTGGCGAGCGACACTTCACCGCGCATCTCCTCGGCGACAATCGCGTGCACGCGATTGCAGCGTCGCGGTGTTGTTGAGGACCGCACTTCGTAGGGTGGGTTAGCGAAGCGTAACCCACCTCTTTCGCATCCGGGGAGACAGCGGTGGGTTACGCCGTGCGGACTGCGCTCCGCGCAGCCGCGGGGCCAACCCACCCGACGAATCCCGCAGTATCACGCCGCCTTCGCCTGCACCGTATCGCAGAACTCCGCCAAGCGATCCGCAAGCCGCAGCGTCGCGGGGCTCGCGCCCGGGGAGGCCATCAGCGCGACCTCCGTCTCGTTGATTGGCGCAAAGCCGTCCTTCGCTGTCAGTACGCGGTGATCGGACTGGATCGCCATCTCCGACAAGATGCTGAGGCCCATGCCGGCGGCAACCGCCGCCTGGATGCCGGCGAGGCTCGATGACGTATAGGCCATGTGCCAGGGCCGGCCGGCGCTTTCCAGCGCGTGGATGGCGCCGGCGCGGTAGAGGCAGCCGAGCGGAAAACCGATCAGCGGGACCGACGAAACGTGGGCTTGAACCGGATGGCTCTTGCTGGTGACCCAATGCACCCGCTCGGGCCACACCGCGATTGCGCCCTTCTCGCCCGCCTCGCGCTTGAACAGCGCCAGATCAAGCTCGCCGCGTTCGAGGTCGCGGGACAGGTTCCTGCTCTGGTCGGCACGCACATCCAGCCGCAGGCCCGGATGCGAGCGCGAGAACGTGCCGAGCAGTTTCGCTAAGCGATAGGCGGCGAAATCCTCGGGGATGCCGAGCCGGATTGCGCCTTCGCTGCCCGGCTGGCTGAGCACGTCACGCGCCTCCTCGGCGAGCGACAACAGGCGGCGCGCGTAGGACAAAAGCCGCTCGCCGGCCTCCGTCGGGCGCACGTCCTTGCCGTCACGGTGCAGCAGCACCTGGCCGACATCCTCCTCCAGCCGCTTGATCTGCTGGCTGACCGTCGATTGCGTGCGATGGACGCGTTCGCTGGCGCGGGTGAAGCCGCCGGCATCCACCACGGACACGAAGCTGCGGAGGAGCTCCAGATCGAGCATATCAGCCTCCATTTATAAATCCACTGGACGGCAGTTAATCATTTAATTTCCAAATGACAAGGGGCGTCCCTAGATCAAGGGTCCAAGAAAACTGCCAAGAGAATTCGCATGTCCCTCGCGCCCTCGATCGCCGTTCCCCGCGCCCGTTTCAATCCGCTCCCGCTTTACATCTGCCTGTTCTGCCTGCTTTGGAGCTTTGCCTTCGTCGCCGGCAAGATCGGCGTCACCGACTGCCCGCCGCTGACCCTGCTCGCGGCGCGTTTCTCGCTCGCCGGCATTTTGATCTTCGCCATCTCTGCATTTCGTCGCGACGCGTGGGACATGACTTGGCGTGATGCTGCGATGTTCGCGGTGCTCGGCATCGCCAACAACGCGCTCTATCTCGGGCTCGGCTATACCGGCCTGCAATGGGTCTCCGCGGGCCTCGGTGGTCTGATCGTGTCGGCCAACCCGGTATTCACGGCGGCGCTCGCCGCGCTGCTGCTCGGCGAGGGCATGACCTGGCGCAAGGCGAGCGGCCTCCTGCTCGGCGTCGTTGGGGTCACCTTCATCGTCTGGCATCGCCTCGCGGTCGGCACCGACAGCCTGCACGGAATCATGTTCACGCTGGCCTCGCTCGCCTCCATCGTCGCCGGCACCATCCTGTTCAAGCTGTTCGCGCCGAAGGGCAGCTTGTGGATCGGCAACGGCATCCAGAACATGGCGGCCGGCATCGTGCTCACGCCGATCGCGCTGACGTTCGCTGATGTCCACGCCATCCAGTACACGCCCGGCCTCCTCGGCGCCTTCGCCTTCCTGGTGCTCGGCGGCTCGATCCTCGCTTATCTGCTCTGGTTCCATCTCCTCAAAGTGTGTGGCGCGACCGCGGCCAGTGCCTATCATTTCCTGATGCCGCCGCTCGGCATGCTGTTCGCGTTCCTCGTGTTGGGGGAGCATGTCGAGGCGCGCGATCTCTTCGGGATCCTTCCGGTGGCGATCGGCATTTATCTCGTGACGCGTCCCGCCCAAACCCTCGCAACCAGGTCCGCCGCGTAACAGGAGCCCGTCATGCCCATTTCCATCACGCTGATCGGCGGCCCGACCGCGCTGATCGAGATCGACGGCTTCCGGCTCCTCACCGATCCGACCTTCGATGGTCCGGGCGCCTATCAGCTGCCGCATGTGAAGCTGGAGAAGACGATCGGGCCAGCGTTGAAAGCCGACGCGATCGGCCCGGTCGATGCCGTGCTGCTCAGCCATGACCAGCATTCGGACAATCTCGACAATTCCGGCCGCGAGCTTCTCTTCAAGGTGAAACGCGTGCTGACGACGGAAGCGGGCGCAAGACGGCTCGGCGGTCACGTCGAAGGACTTGCGCCATGGGACACGACGCAGGTCAGGGATCGCGACGGCAACACGCTGACGATTACCGCAACGCCCGCGCGCCACGGTCCGGCCGGCATCGAGCCACTGTCGGGCGATGTCATCGGCTTCGTCGTGTCCTCCAGCAACAAGGACAGCCGCGCGATCTATATCAGCGGAGACACCACCTGGTTCGACGGTGTTGCGGAAGTAGCGCGCCGCTTCGATTGCGGCGTGGTGCTGCCCTTTGCCGGCGCTGCGCAGACGCGCGGGCCGTTCCATCTCACCATGGACACCAACGACACCATCGAGACCGCGCGCGCCTTTCCCGATGCGGTGATCGTGCCCGTCCATACCGAAGGCTGGGCGCATTTCCGCCAGAACGGCGAGGACCTGCGCAAGACCTTCGACGTCCTCGGCTTCGGCCCGCGCCTGCGCCTGCTCGAGCCCGGCGTACCTACGGTGATCGAGGCGCCCTAAACAGACTCCGCTGTTGTCACTGCGAACAGCGAAGGCGAGCTGCTCCCCCAACGTCGTCCTGGCGAAGGCCAGGACCCATTACCCCGACTTCGAGTTGTTGCGGCAAGCCGTGGCCACCGCGTTTTCTAACAACAACAGCCTGTGGTAATGGGTCCTGGCTTTCGCCAGGACGACTCCGAGATATTGGTGTCCACCTGCGCCCATAACGAGCGCCCGCCTCAATCCTTCCTGAACACGATCGACGCCGCCCAGCCGCACATCAGCGCCAGCGCGGCCGTCACCAGCCCATACGCCAATCCGTTCTGCCGCGCGCTGGTGGCGACGAACTGCTCGAAGCCGACCTTGACGATCTCGAACGCCGTCTCGGTCTTGGTCACGAGCGCGCCGTTCGCGAACAGTTTGATTTCGACCTCATAGGTTCCGATCGGCACTTCCGCGGGCAGCGGAATGCCGGTGCGGAACAGCGTCGGCGTCAGGAACGTCACCGCCGACGGATCCTCGCGGTAGAGCCCGCGCTGCGTGCGCAGGCGGATGAAGGCGCTGCGGAACGCGTCGTCCGGCACCACGTCGGCATAGTCGGTGCCGACGCGCTGGGTCAGCAGCACGTTGTTGAGCCCGATCTGCTGGCGCCGCGCGATCTCGGGCGAGGTGATCTGGTCGAAGGGGCGATTGGCGAACAGCGCGAGATAGCTCGGCACCTGCAAGAATTGCCGGTAGTCGGTGTTGATCCAGATGCCGAACTTTCGTTCCTTGCGGCGCGTCACCATGTCCGCGCGCGGGCCCAGCACGGTGACGACGAGATCGTAGGCATTGCGATTCGCAGGCGTTGCCGCATCCCTCTCCACCGAGCCGAACAGCACCAGCTCCTCGCCGGAATAGTTCGGCGTCACGGTGACGCGGTGGTTGGAGACCGACACGATCAGCCGCTCGGCCCGCGCGGCGCCGCCGAGCAAAAGCATCAGGAGGGCAGCGATGATTGCGCGCGCGATCATCCCGTCACTCCGATCTCGCGGATGGTGAAGAGGTCTTCGGGACGGAGCACGAGCTCGACGGCGAAGCGCAGGCCGACGGCGAGGATGAGCAGGCCCAGGAGCAGCCGCAACTGCTCGCCGCGGATCTTCTGCCCGGCGCGTGCGCCGAACTGCGCGCCGGTGACGCCGCCGACCATCAGGATCAGCGCCAGCACCGCATCGACCAGATGATTGGTCATCGCATGCAGCATGGTCGCGACCAGCATGGTGACCAGCGTCAGGATCATCGACGTGCCGATCACCGTCGAGGTCGGCACCCGCAACAGATAGATCATGATCGGCACCAGGATGAAGCCGCCGCCGATGCCCATGATGGCGCCGATGAAGCCGATGATGATGCCGACCACGACCACGGGGATCACCGACAGATAGATCTTCGAGCGCTTGAAGCGCATCTTCAGCGGCAGGCCATGGATCCAGTTGTGCGTGCGCCGCGGCGGGACAGTGCCGCGCCGCGTCCGCATCATCGCGCGCAGGCCTTCCGAGAACATCAGGCTGCCCACGGTCGTGAGCAGCACGACGTAGGAGAGCGCGATCATCAAATCGAGCTGGCCGAGCGCGCGCAGCTGCGTGAAGGTCCAAACCCCGAGCGCGGTGCCCGTCACGCCGCCACATAACAGCACGGTCGCGAGCGCCGGGTCGATCGCGCGCCGCCGCCAATAGGAGATCGCGCCGGAAAAGGACGAAGCCGCGATGTGGCTCGCGACGGAAGCGACCGCGACCGCCGGTGCAATGCCGACGAAGATCAGCAGCGGCGTCATCAAGAATCCGCCGCCGATCCCGAACATGCCCGAGACGAAACCGACCGCGGCGCCCATCGCGAGCACCAGGAACACATTGACCGGCAGATCAGCGATGGGGAGGTAAAGCTGCATCGGGCACGTTCCGGCGAGACGGATCGGATTGCGGAATGCTCGCGGGAAGGCGGAACGATTGCCGCGTCCCTCATTAGCCGAATTTGGCGCGCGGAGGGACAAGGAATTTTCCGGCGTGCGGCGTTTTCGCCCGTGGTCCGATCAGGACCACCCGGCATGGTGAATAGTTCAGATTAACGCGAGCCGATCCTCAGGGCTTGCCGACGGGATCAGTGATCAAATTCATCGCCAGGGCGTGGTCGGGCGCGAGCCAGCGCACGTCCCTGGTTTGTGACATGGCCTCGACGATCGAGGAGGAGACACCCATGCGCGTCACGTAGCCGAGCACTGCGCCGGCCGTGCGCTGGGCGTCGGCGACGGGGTCGCTGACTGCGGCTGTGTTCACGAACCGATGAACCCCGAGTGCCGATCCTTCGACGCCATAGCGGATCTTGCCGCCGGCATAGACGAGCACGCAGGCGCTGGCGCAATAGGCCGGCCGTACCCGGCCCGAGGCGTCGGCGACACCGACGGCGGTCGAAAGCCCGCGCGCGCGGATCGCCTCGCCCATGATGACGGCCTGGTTGAGGTTGCCGCCCGGCGAGGACAACAGGACTAGATCGCCGGGGACGAGATGCGCATCATCCAGCCGGTCACGCAGCCAGTTCGCGGCTGCCGGCCCGATCTCGCCGCTGACGGCGAGTGCGCGCCGGCCGCGCGCGGCGCCGCCGAGATCGACATTGGCGATGACGGCCGAGCTCAGGCTCGGCGAGACATACTGGTCTCTCCAGTAGGCCCAGGCCTCGGGCCGCGACACGTCGCGATAGGCACGGATGAGCACACCTGACGACAGGAGCAGGAAGATGACAACCGACCAGAACAGCCGCCTGCGCGCCGGCAGGGGCACCGGCCCCTCGACTGTCAGCCGTCGGGCTGCCGCGCGCGGAGGTGCGATACGCGGACCGGTGGGAGAGCTGCGGAAGGAGCTTTCCTCCCGGCGATCAGTCTCGGACAAGGCGACCTCTTGCTGCTGGATACCGCGCGCGGGTGTCCCGCAGTTCTACACGGCATCAGCAGCGAGGTATAGGACGGCGCAACCGCAGGTCGCGAGAGGATTTCGCCTTAGAACGGGGTGAGATTGCCAACCACGAGGGACGTGCGCTCCCTCTCCCGCTTGCGGGAGAGGGTTGGGGTGAGGGTGTCGCCACAATCGAGACTCCCAATGTGGAGACAGCCCCCACCCGGCGCTTCGCGCCGACCTCCCCCGCAAGCGGGAGAGGTGCAGCGAGTCTGTGGCAAGATCGAGCTAACTAAATTTCTTGATGCGCTAATGCACCAGCAAGGCCTGACGCTTGGTCGCGACAGGCTTGGGCGCGGGCTTGGCGCTGGCCTGCGCCGGGGCGCTGTCCCAGCCGCCGGCGGGCGTTGCGACGTTGACGGCATCATCCGGCTGCGGCTCGGCGCTGAACGTCTGGATTGCGAGCTTGGCAGCGGCGAGCGACTGCGGGTCGAGGCGCTTGGCAACGTCGTCGCGCTTGGTCGCCGCATCGGAGTCGCCCTGGGCTGCGGCGAGGCTGAACCATTTGTAGGATTCGGCAAGGTTCTGTTCGACGCCGATGCCACGGGCATAGAGGATGCCGAGATTGTACTGGCTGTCGGCGACGCCGCGATCGGCGGCCTTGCGGAACCACTGCGACGCGCTCTTGTAGTTGGCGCCGCGTCCGCCGCCGTCGGCGTCGAGCACCGCGAGATTGTGCATAGCCTTGGCATTGCCGCGCTCGGCGGCCTGCGTGTAGTAGCGGCGGGCGATGTCGGCGTCTCTCTTCACGCCGAGGCCCTTCTCATAGAGCGTGCCGAGCCGGAAGGTCGCGAGCACCACGCCGGCCTGCGCCGCGCGGTCATACCATTTGACTGCTTCCTCGTAATTCGCAGCCACGCCTTTGCCTTCGGCGAAGCGTACGCCGATCTCATAGGCCGCGGTCGCATCACCCTTCATCGCGGCGGCGCGCAGCACCGGACCGCCGATGCCGTCGGCCAGCCGCTCGCTCGGCGGCACCTGGACGGTGCCGAGCCGCGCGCGCGACGGCGTCGTCGGGATCGCGCCGGTGATGTCGCTATTTCCAGCCACCGCCGGTGGGGGCGGGATCTCGACCGACGCGGCGCTGCCGGAGCTCGCGGGAGCGGCATTGTTCAGGGATTGCCGGCCGAGCGGGGTCGGCGAGGTCATCGACGGCGTGACCTGCTCGGGCACGGCGGGCTTCGCGCTGTTCTCGGCGGGGGCAGGGGCTTGCGGCGCGGGCGCGCTTGCGGGGGTCTCCATCGCCGGCACCGGTGGAGTGCTGCCGCCGCCCTCGAGCAGGTTCATCGCCATCTTGAAGGTGCCGAGCACGATCACGACCACGCTTGCGCCGACCAGCAGCGAGCGGATCTTCGAGGTGATGGTCGAGCCTTCCTTGCCCTTGTCCAGGGCAGCGCCGCCTGCGGCAGCCTTGCCGCCACGGCCGGGCTTCTCGGGCTGCGCGGCGGCCGCCTGTGCGGCCCTGCGTGCGGCGGCGATGAAGCTCGACGACGACACCGGCTCCTTTGGCGGGGCGGGAATTTCGCTGATCGCGCTTTCGGACGCGGCAATGCGCTCCGACGGCGTGGCGGCGCGTCCGCTCGGCCGCGTGCCCGGCTCCAGCGGATGATCCGGCGGCAGCTCCGGTGCGATCGCAGCGCGCGCAGGCGCGGCATGCGGCTCCAGGATTTCGCTGATCGCGCGCGGCGGCACGGGCGCTGTGACTTGCGGTGCCGCCGGGACCGGCGGCGGAGCAGCCGGCGTTGCGGCGTGGAATTCGCGCGGTGCGGCGACGAAGGCCGCCTGCGCTGCGGCCGGATTGGGCAGATCGGGCTTGATGTCGGCTCTGGGCGGCTGCGTCGGCATTGCGCTGCGCGCCGGTTCGGCCGGCATCGCCGGTGCTGCGAAGGCCTGCGGCGCGGCCTGAGGTGGCGCGCTGCGCACCGCGCGCAGGTCGCCCTCGATCATCGAAAGGCGATCGACGACATGACCGAGCGTGCTGTGCACCGCGTCGAGCGAGTCCTGCGTGTGGCGGTTGGTCTCGGCCTGGCTGAAGCGGATGTCGGAGAGCTCGCGCTTGACGAGATCGACCACGCCGGAATCGGAAGCCGGCGCCGAGCTGCGGCTCTCGGCGAGCGCGGCATAGGTCGCCTGCTGCCGCTCCAGATGCCGCAGGATGTCGTGCAGGCCGTCTTCGACGCGGCTCAGATTGCCGTTGCGCGGATCGGAGGCAACCTCGATCCGCTCCAGGAGATACGACACGCGCTGCTCGAGATGCGCGAAGGTGGAGGCGGAGTCGCCGCCGACCTGCATGCGGTCGAAGCGATCGGACAGCGCGCGGATCGCGTTCTCCAGATGCTCGGTGCTTTGGGACGGCGCAGGCTGCTCGCGCGTCTCCAGCGCCGCGGTGAGCGCGGCGATGCGCTGCTCCAGCACCGCAAAACTGTCGCCGCTGGGGGCGGAGGCGCGGCTGATCTGGTCGACCTTGGACGACAGCAGCTGCACGTCCTCTGAAAGCCGTGCCAGCGCCTCGTTGGAGGCGACGTTGGAGACGATGCCGCGCAGCGCCGAGATCGCGCCTTCGAGCTGCTGCACCGTGCCGGGATCGTCATTGGCGCGCAGGATCAGGTCGAGCTTGCCGCCGAGATTGCGGATCGCCTCGTCATAGCCGGTGAGCTGCTCGGCCGGCGTCAGCGTGCGCAGCACCTGCTTGATCTCGGACAGCGCGTGCTCGACGCCGGCGAGCGCCTGGCCGTCGGTGCTGGAGGTGCGCGTCTCATCAATGCGACGATGCAGCGAGCGGATCTCGTTTTCGATCGATTCGATCGCGCGGCGCGGCATCGCCTCGGTGATGACGTGGCGGATCTCCGCAAGCTCGTTGCGGAACGCCGTGATCGACTGCTCGATGTGATCGGGGCGCTGCAGCGCCTCGATCTGGCTGGTGATCTTGAGGAGATGCCGTTCGAGCGCGGAGAAGTCGGAGCTCGGCTGCGGAGGCGGCGGCGCGTAGGCGGGGGCAGGGGGCGCCAACGGGGGAGACATTGCGGGAGCCATCGGCGCGGCGGGCGCAATCGAAGGCGCCGCGCGCGGCGGCATCTGCCGGGGCGCAAAGCTGTCGAGCTCGTTCTGCCGCGCGCTGATTTCGGCCACCGCAACGTCGAGCGAGGCGGGGCTGAGCGGCGGCGAGTTGCGATAGACCTGTGCTGCCGCGCGCTCGACCACCTCGGCCTGGCGCTGGCGCGTCTCGACCGGAGCGGGCCGCGATGCCTGCGCCTGCGGCCGCGAGATCTGCGACAGCCGCGCGTCCAACCGCGAGATCGCATCGTTCAGCTGACGCGCGACGCCCTGCTCGCGCGACGTGTCTTGGCGCGGCGCGGGCTTCGAGATGCGCTCGATCTGCTGGGTGATCGCATCCAGCCGCTGGTGGATGTCGGCGACGTCGCGGCTTTCCTGACTCGGTGCCAGGTGTGGGGCCTGCGGGGCTTGCGGGCGCTGCTCGTAAGGTCCGCGGAAGTTCGGCGGGATGGTGTCGCCGAGGGTGGAGTTCAGCCAATCGTTGAGTGACATGCCGGCACGGCGCGCGGCTGCTTCGGCCCGCTCCCTGACGGATGGATCGATGCCGTCAACACTCCACGATACGCGCGAATTCATGACTTCTGTCCGGTTCCGACTTCGGCACCCCACCCGATGCCTCCAGCTTTCCCGCGCGTCCCAGTTGCAGAGACAATTCCATTCGGCGCGGGTCGTCTGCCTCAAAAACCGACTTTTCTCTGTTACGGTAAATAACGGGTTAAGGAAGCCGTCGCCGCTGTCTTAAAGTTGGGCGCAGGGAACAGGAGTGGCGCATTGTCGGTGCGCTCCCTCTCCTGCTTGCGGGAGAGGTTGTTCGAGCCCGCGGCTCGCTCCCGATTTGCCACATTCACCGGTGTCATGCCCCGCGAAGGCGGGGCGTCCAGTACGCCGCGGCCTATTCGATTCGATCATGACCGTCTCGGAGTACTGGATCGCCCGGTCAAGCCGGGCGATGACGGCGGAGTGGCTGGCGGCGGCATTGCCTCGTGTCACGCTTGGTTGCTCAGCCCTTCTCGCGCTTGCCCTCGTCGATCGGCACCACGGTGCCGCGCGCGTTCATGGTCGACAGCGCCTCGAGCGCTTCCTCGCAGAAGTCGGCCACCATCTGCTCGTGCCGGGCGCCGAGGCGGAGCAGCAGCAAATTGCCGAGGTCGAGCACGCCCGACGCCTCTCCGTCCGGAAAGCGCTTCTTCAGGATGCGCTCGTAATTGGCATGGCGGTCGCGGTGATGCTCCAGGCGGGCCATCAAATCGGTGCGCAGGGGCTCGATGTCGATGCTGTCGAGGGCATGGAGGCGGACGAGCAGGTCATCCTTGGTCGAGGCCGGGGTGCTCGGGCGCGCGGCCCAGTGCCGCAGCGCTGTTCGTCCCTCCTCGGTAAGCGTATAAACCAGCTTGTTGGGCTTGCCGGACTGCACGACCTCGCGGCCCTGGATGTAGCCGCGGTCGCGCAGCTTGGAGAGCTCGCGATAGATCTGCTGGTGGTCGGCCTTCCAGAAGAAGCCGATCGAGGAGTCGAAAGTCTTGGCGAGCTCGTAGCCCGTCATCGGACGTTCCGTCAGGCATGCGAGGATTGCGTCGCCCAGCGCCATGACACGGCTCCCTTAAGACGTACCCGACCAATTGACTTGACTTTATGCATATCCACGCATATGCGTCAATGTGCATATGACGGTCGGCCTGTTGCCCAGCCGGCGTCGGCCTTCGCGCTACTTTGCATGGGGTTGTTTTCAAGCTTTTTGCCAACGCCTTTTATCAAAGGAGGCACCCTGAGAATGACCGGCCTCGATTCCTGGTACGGCTACATGAAGTCCCAAGAGCACGCTGGAGACCGCGCTGCGGCGCGCGCCGAACTGTGGGACCTGCTTCATCCCGACGCCGTCTTCGAAAGTCCCGTCGTGCACACGCCGCAGCGCGGGCGCGACATCACCTTCAAATATCTGTCGAGCGCCGAGACGGTGCTTGGCGGCCCCAGCTTCCGTTATGTCGGCGAGTGGAAGAGCGCGAGCGGCGCCGTGCTCGAATTCAAGACAGAGATCGACGGCATCGAGATCAACGGCGTCGACATCATCACCTTCGATAACGAGGGCCGCATCACGCATTTCAAGGTGATGGTGCGTCCGCTCAAGGCCATCAACATGCTGCACCGCCTGATGGCGGAGCAGCTCGCAGCCCAGTGAGGCTTTCGCCGAACTGCGTGCTCGATACCACCTGCCCTGAGGTTGCAGAAACCGCTAGACTCGCGACTAGGACTGCGCCGCAGGGCATTTTAAAGAATACCACCACTTAACGGCTCCATGCCGGGAGAACGCCATGCCGATCTACAAAGCCCCCGTCGAAGACGTGAACTTCCTCTTCAACGACGTCTTCCAGATCGACCGCTACGACAATCTGCCCGGCTTCTCCGACGCATCGAGCGATGTGCGCGAGGCGATCCTGGGCGAAGCCGCCAAGCTCGCCGAAGAGGTGCTGCAGCCGCTCAACCGCGTCGGCGATCTCGAAGGCTGCAAGCGCGCTGACGACGGCAGCGTCACCACGCCGAAGGGTTTCAAGGACGCCTTCAAGCAGCTCGCCGAAGGCGGCTGGCTCGGCCTCTCCGTGCCGACCGAATATGGCGGGCAGGGCCTGCCGGTGGCGTTGAGCCAGGCGGTCAACGAATTCCAGTGCTCGGCCAACATGGCTTTCGCGATGTATGGCGGCCTGACCATGGGCGCGACCGCGGCGCTGCTCGTGCACGGCAGCCCCGAGCAGAAGAAGACTTACGTGCCGAAGATGGTGGCGGGTGAATGGACCGGCACCATGAACCTGACCGAGCCGCATTGCGGCACCGACCTCGGCATGCTCCGCACCAAGGCGGTGCGCCAGGCCGACGGCAGCTTCAAGATCACGGGCACGAAGATCTTCATCTCGGCCGGCGAGCATGATCTTGCTGGCAACATCATTCACCTCGTGCTGGCCCGTATCGAGGGCGCGCCCGCCGGCATCAAGGGCGTCTCGCTGTTCGTGGTGCCGAAATTCCTGGTCAATGCCGACGGCTCCGTCGGCGCGCGCAATGGGGTGGTCTGCGGCTCGATCGAGCACAAGATGGGCATCCACGGCAATTCCACCTGTGTGATGAACTACGACAACGCCACCGGGTGGCTGATTGGCGAAGAGAACAAGGGCATGCAGGGCATGTTCGTGATGATGAACGAGGCCCGCCTCGGCGTCGCAGTGCAGGGTCTCGCGCAGTCCGAGGTCGCCTATCAGAACGCGGTTGCCTATGCGCGCGAGCGCATCCAGGGCCGCGCGCTCACCGGTACAAAGGCGCCGGACAAGGCGGCCGACCCGATCATCGTGCATCCCGATGTGCGCCGCACGCTGCTGTCCATCCGCGCCTTCAATGAAGCCGCGCGCGCCTTCGTGGTGTGGACTGCCTTGAAGAGCGATGTCGCCCACCGCTCCGAGGATCCCAAGGACCGCCAGGCCGCCGACGATCACATGGGCCTGATGACGCCGGTGCTGAAGGGCTTCCTCACCGACTACGGTTTTGCCAACGCCGTGCAGGCGCAGCAGATGTATGGCGGCCACGGCTACATCGCCGAGCAGGGCATGGAGCAGTTCGTGCGCGATGCCCGCATCGCCATGATCTATGAAGGCGCCAACGGCATCCAGGCGCTCGACCTCGTCGGCCGCAAGCTGCCGCGCGACGGCGGCCGCGCCATCATGGCGTTCTTCGGCGAGGTCGGAGCCTTTGCCAAGGAGAACGGCGGCGACGAGGCGCTGAAGCCTTTTGTCGCGCCGCTCTCGACCGCGCTCGGCCATCTCCAGCAGGCCACCACCTGGCTGATGCAGAACGCGATGGCGAAGCCGGACAATGCCGGTGCCGCCGCAACCGATTACCTGCATCTCTTCGGCTTCGTCGCGCTCGGCTACATGTGGGCGCGGATGGCGAAAGTCACGCAGGCCAAGATTGCCGAGTCCGGGTCCACGCCCTATCTCTCGACCAAGCTCGTTACCGGCCGTTTCTTCATGGAGCGGATGCTGCCGGAGACCGCGGCCAATCTCGCGCGCATCCAGGCCGGCTGCGCCACCGTCATGGAACTGCCGGCGGAAGCATTTTAAGCCCGCTTCCGTCGCCAGGTCCCAATCGCATTGAACATCACATCAGGAGGGCGTCATGCCTGAGGCATTCATCTACGACCACGTTCGCACACCGCGCGGCCGCGGCAAGCCGGACGGCGCGCTGCACGAGGTCACGGCGTTGGCGCTCGCCACCGTGCCGCTGCAGGCGCTGAAGGAGCGCAACAACCTGCCCGTGGACTCCGTCGATGACGTCGTGCTCGGCGTGGTCGATCCCGTCGGCGAGGCCGGCAGCGACATCGCGCGCTTCGCGGCGCTCAAAGCCGGCCTCGGCGAAGCCGTCCCCGGCGTGCAGATCAGCCGCTTCTGTGCCTCCGGCCTCGATGCCGTGAACTTCGCTGCTGCCCAGGTCATGAGCGGCCAGCATGAGCTGGTGATCGGCGGCGGCGCCGAATCCATGAGCCGCGTCGGCATCGGCGCGTCCGGCGGTGCATGGCCGATGGATCCCTCGATGGCAGTGCCGGCCTATTTCATGCCGCAGGGCGTCTCGGCCGATCTGATCGCCACGAAGTACGGCTTCTCCCGCGACGACGTCGACGCCTATGCCGTGCAGAGCCAGCAGCGTGCCGGCAAGGCCTGGGACGAAGGCCGCTTCAACAAGTCGGTGGTGCCGGTGAAGGACATCAACGGCCTCACCATCCTCGCCAAGGACGAGCATATGCGGCCCACCACGACCATGCAGTCGTTGGCGCAGCTGCAGCCGTCCTTCACCATGATGGCGCAGATGGGCGGCTTCGACGCGGTGGCGGTCCAGTCGCATCCGGAGATCGAGCGCGTCAATTACGTGCACCATGCCGGCAACTCTTCCGGCATCGTCGACGGTGCCGGCGCCGTGCTGCTCGGCAGCAAGGAGGCGGGTGCGAAATACGGCATGAAGCCGCGCGCAAAGATCCGCGCCTTCGCCAATATCGGCTCGGAGCCGGCGATGATGCTGACCGGTCCGGTCGACGTCACCGAAAAGCTGTTTGCGCGTTCGGGCATGAAGAAGTCGGACATCGACCTGTTCGAGCTCAACGAGGCCTTTGCTTCCGTCGTGCTGCGCTACATCCAGGCCTTCGAGATCGACAACGCCAGGATCAACGTCAATGGCGGCGCGATCGCACTCGGCCATCCCCTCGGCGCAACCGGTGCGATGATCCTGGGCACCGTGCTCGACGAGCTCGAGCGCACCAACAAGTCGACCGCGCTGGTGACGCTGTGCATCGGCGGCGGCATGGGTACCGCGACCATCATCGAGCGGGTGTAACGAGCTGCCGTAGGGTGGGCAAAGCGAAGCGTGCCCACCACTGATGTCTCCGCGAATGATGGTGGGCACGGCGCAAGAGCGCCTTTGCCCACCCTACGAGATCACAGTCAACCGCCGCGCCGAAAGACTGGCTGCGGCACCGAGGAGCAACCAACATGGCTTACAAGAACTTCAAGGTTGAGACCGACGCCGACGGCATCGCGCTCGTCACCTGGGACATCCCGGGCCGTTCGATGAACGTGCTCGACGAGACCTCGACCAGCGAGCTCGATGCGATCGTGAAAGAGACCACCGCGGATGACGCGGTGAAGGGCGTCGTCATCACCTCCAGCAAGGAGGCGTTCTGCGCCGGCGCCGATCTGTCGATGCTCGAGGGCATGAACCAGGCCTACGCCAAGGTCTTCAAGGAGCAGGGCGAGACGGCCGCGAACCAGATGCTGTTCGACCAGAGCCGCCGCTTCTCGCAGGTGCTGCGTTCGATCGAGACCTCCGGCAAGCCGTGGGCGGCCGCGATCAATGGCCTCGCGCTCGGCGGCGGCTTCGAGATCACGCTGTGCTGCCACTATCGCGTGGCGGCGGAGAATCCCAAGACGCGTCTCGGCCTGCCCGAGGTCAAGGTCGGCCTGTTCCCCGGCGCCGGCGGTACGCAGCGCGTGCCGCGCCTGGTGCCGCCGCAGGACGCGATGACCATCCTGCTGAAGGGCGATCCCGTCGCGCTCGACAAGGCCAAGCAACTCAACCTGATCCACGCCATCGTTCCCGCGGCCGATCTCATCAAGGCGGCAAAGGACTGGATCAAGGGCGGCGGCAAGGCGGTCGCGCCCTGGGACGAGAAGGGCTTCAAGCTGCCCGGTGGCCCGGTGTTCTCCAAGAACGGCATGATGATGTTCCCAGCGGGCAATGCCATCTACCGCCGCGAGACCTACGACAACTATCCGGCCGCGCGAGCGATCATGAGCTGCGTCTATGAGGGCCTGCAGTTGCCGATCGACGCCGCGTTGCGCGTCGAGTCGCGCTACTTCACCTCGGTGCTGCGCTCCAAGGAAGCGGCTGCGATGATCCGCAGCCTGTTCCTGTCGATGCAGGAGCTCAACAAGGGCGCGCGCCGTCCGAAGGACGTGCCGCCGACCAAGGTGAAGAAGATCGCCGTGATCGGCGCCGGCTTCATGGGCGCCAGCGTCGGCTACGTCTCGGCCCGCGCCGGTCTCGACGTCGTCCTGATCGACCGCGACCAGGAGAGCGCCGACAAGGGCAAGGCGCATGCGCAGAAGGTGATTGAGGAGCAGATCAAGAAGGGCCGCGCCAAGCCCACGGATGCCGAAGCGCTGCTCGCGCGCATCACGCCGACCGCTGATTATGCTGCGCTGAAGGACGTCGACCTCGTCATCGAGGCGGTGTTCGAGGATCGCAAGGTCAAGGCGGAAACGTTCGCCAAGGCGCAGGAGTATCTGAAGTCCGACGTAATCTTCGCGTCGAACACGTCCACGCTGCCGATCACCTCGCTCGCCGAGAGCTTCAATGACCAGGGCAAGTTCGTCGGCATCCACTTCTTCTCGCCGGTCGAGAAGATGATGCTGGTCGAGATCATTCTCGGCAAGAACACCGGTGACGTCGCGCTGGCGACCGCGCTCGACTACGTCCGCACCATCGGCAAGACGCCGATCGTCGTGAACGACAGCCGCGGCTTCTTCGCCAACCGTTGCGTCGGCCGCTATGTCGCCGAAGGCAACGAGATGTTCCTCGAAGGCGTCCCGCCGGCGATGATCGAGAATTGCGCCAAGATGGCGGGCATGCCGGTCGGCCCGCTCTCGCTGTCCGACGAAGTCGCGCTCGACCTCGGTCTGAAGATCATGAAGGCGACGGAAGCTGATCTCGGCCCCAACGCCATCAACCCCGATCAGAAGAAGCTGATGGTGGAGATGGTCGAGAAGCAGGGCCGGCTTGGCCGCAAAAACAGCAAGGGCTTCTACGACTATCCGGAGAAGGGCAAGGGTCAGAAGAGCCTGTGGCCGGGGCTGTCGGCGCTCCAGCCCAAGCAGCTCGATCCTGATACGCTCGACGTCGAGGAGCTGAAGCAGCGCTTCCTGGTGGTGCAGGCGGTGGAGGCCGCGCGCACGGTGGAGGATCACGTCATCACTGATCCGCGCGAGGCGGACGTCGGCTCGATCCTCGGCTTCGGCTTCGCGCCGTTCACCGGCGGCACGCTGTCCTACATCGACTTCATGGGCACGAAGAAGTTCGTCGAGCTCTGCCACAAGCTGGAAGCCAAATACGGCTCCCGCTTCACGCCGCCCAAACTGCTCGAGGAGATGGCGGCGAAGGGCGAGACCTTCTACGGGCGCTTCGCGCCGAAGAAATCGGCGGCGTAAGACTCCGCTGTCGCTATGTAGTGAAAAGGCCGGATCACCGATCCGGCCTTTTTTTGGTTTTCGACCTGCGCGTTCATTCCAGGCAGTCTTCCGGATAGAGCGCATGACCGGAGACGCGTTCATCGCCCTTGCTGGCGGTCCAGCTGCCCTTGTTGCCGCGCGCAACGCGCACCTCGAAATGCCAGTCGTTCTGGTTGGTGAACGCGATCTCCGCGCCGTCCTTCCGTTCGGTGTATGTGCAGCGATATTCGGTGGGCCGATCGGGAAACACGATCTGGCCCTCTCTGCTCTCGAACGCGGCGCTGGTCATCCCCGGGTGAAGCGTGAAGACACAGTCGCGTTGCGGCGCGACAGGTTGCGACAGTAGCAGCATGGCGAGGTACGTCCCGGAGGACGTCATGAATACGATCAGGTTCATCAGTGGATATTCTCGCGTGAGGATGTTCAGCCCTTGGTCGCTGCGACGGATCATGCAGTTCGCGGCATCGATGCGATTTTTGCGTGCAACTGCTGCCTGGCACCCCGCGTCAGGTGCCATCACGCATCCGCGATGACACACTCCGGCCGCGCCGCGTCCGCAGGGACGCCACGCCCACGGCGTACTGGCACCGCTCTTGCTACCGTTCCCACCAGCAAGCCGGTAAGGCGACGATCAGCAATGAAGGTGTCCCCCAATGAACTCACTGGTGTCCCAAAAGAGTGCGGCCGGCATCGCGCTCCAATTCACGCCCCTGTCCTTTGTGAGTGGCCTGCTGACGCGCCGAAAGTCCTTGCGTCAGCGCCGCAAGGTTCCGTCCTGGGCGGGATTGACGCTACTCGTACTGGTCGCGGATATTCTTCTGGCGGTGTTTGCCTGGAAGGCCGTCGACTTCGTCCTCCATTGAGTGTTTCCCCCGGTGCAGGTGGAACGTCGCCAGCAGATAGGCGAGCTGGCTGACGACGAGGCACCCGACGATCACGGACACACCGGCGAAAAACTCAAAGCCCGCGGACTGAAGAGCGATCGCGGACACGACCGCGACCAACGGCGAAGCCAGCGCCAGCGCCCAGACCCGGAACAACAGACCTGTCGCCAGTCCGACGACCAGGCTCGCAAGCAGGAGGGTGACGGCAACGGTCACAGTTCCAATTCCACTTCACCAACGCCCCCTGCAATCGATAGTTGGCCAACCCGGTCGCTCACGCAACAATGGTGTTACGCACGCCGTTCACAAGGCCGGTTATTATTAACTGCGACAATGCTGTTCAATTGCTCCCGACGCGGCTCGCCTGCAAACGAGCAATCCAACGAACAAAAAAGAAGAGCCGGATCACTGATCCGGCTCCTTGTCACTGAACCTCGATCGACGGTCTCACGCCGCCTGCGCGAGCCCTTCGCGCTTCAGTGCTTCCTGCACCTTCGGCCGCGCGGCGACGCGGGCCTTGTAGGCGAGGAGGTTCGGCATCGCCGAGAGGTCGAACTTCATCCGCTCGGCCCAGGTCAGCATGGTGAAGAGATAGCCGTCGGCGACCGTGAACTGCTTGCCCATGAGGTAGTCGCGTCCGGCGAGCTCACCGTCGATATATTTCAGCTTGCCCATCACGCGGTCCTTGAAGAAGGCCTTGGCATCGTCGGCCAGCACCGGCGAGAACTGCGGGCCAAAGCTCTTGTGTACCTCCGAGGTGAGGAAGTTCAGCCACTCCAGCAGCTTGTAGCGCTCGGAACTGTCGCGTGCAGGCGCCAGGCTTTTGGCCGAGGCCTGATCGGCGATCATCTGGACAATGACTGGGCCTTCGGTCACGATCTCACCGCTATCGAGGCTAAGCGCCGGCACTTGGCCCTTCGGGTTGACCTTCAGATAATCCTCACCGTTTTCGAGCTTCTTGGCGCGGATATCGACCTTGACGAGTTCGTAGGGCAGGTCGGCTTCCAGGAGGGCGATGTGGGGGGACAACGAGCACGCTCCCGGCGAGTAATAGAGCTTCATGGAATTTTCTCCTGCCGATGGTTGGTTGGGGCGAAAGAACGCCTACATGCATCTGCATGGAATAGTCAAGATTGATGCAGGTGCATCAAGTGCGCTAAGAACAGGCTACACACTTGAGCGGGACCATGAAACGCAGACCATCGACCGAGGCGACGTCCGCCTGGATCCGCCTGATGCGGGTGCAGAGCCGCGTGCTCGACTGCGTGGAGCAGGACCTGAAGAAGGCCGGTTTCCCGCCGCTCGCCTGGTATGATGCGCTTCTCGAGCTGTCGCGCGCGCCGTCGGGCGAGCTGCGCCCCGTGGAGCTCGAGCGCCAGATGCTGATCCCGCAATATTCGACCTCGCGGTTGATCGACCGCCTGGTCGACGAGGGCCTCGCCGTGCGCCGCGAATGCAAGATCGACAAGCGCGGCCAGTTCGTCGAGATCACCGAAGCCGGTCGCGAGTTGCAGAAGCGGATGTGGGGAGCCTATTCCGCCGCAATCGAGAAGTATGTCGGCTCAAAACTGTCCGATGCGGATGCCGTCAAGCTCAGCGGTCTGCTCGACCGTCTCGGTTGCTCCTGCGGCGAGATGAAGCTGCCGGTCGCCAACGAAAGCACACCGTTGCGATGACTCCGCAGCAAACCAACATGTCCGCGCAACCGGTTGGTTCGCGGACCATCCCTGTCACCCGCGCGTTCGGTCGAAGCGCTTTTGATTAGAGTTTGATATGGCGCGAGACCAGATCGATATGACGCCGCTGCAGTCACGCGACGAGCTCGTCGCGTGGTTCGAGGCCGGCTGCAAGCCGCTCGACGACTTCCGCATCGGCACCGAGCATGAGAAGACGCCGTTCACGCTCGAAGGCCGCCGCCCGGTTCCTTACGAGGGTGCGCGCGGCATCGGCGCGCTGCTCGAAGGCATGAAGCTCCTGCTCGGCTGGGAGCCGATCATGGAGAAGGGCAACATCATCGGCCTCTACGACGTTACCGGCGGCGGCGCGATCTCGCTCGAACCCGGCGGGCAGTTCGAATTGTCCGGCGCGCCGGTCGAGACCGTGCACCAGACGCAGAGCGAGCTGATGGCGCATCTGGCGCAGGTGCGGGAGATCGCGACCCCGCTCGGCATCGGCTTCCTTGGCCTTGGCATGACGCCGTCCTGGTCGCGCGCCGACATTCCGGTGATGCCGAAAGGCCGCTACAAGATCATGACCAACTACATGCCGAAGGTCGGCAAATACGGCCTCGACATGATGTACCGCACCTGCACGGTGCAGACCAATCTCGACTTCTCCTCCGAAGCGGACATGGTCAAGAAGCTCCGCGTCTCGCTTGCGCTTCAGCCGGTCGCAACTGCCCTGTTTGCCAATTCGCCGTTCACCGAAGGCAAGCCCAACGGCTTCCTGTCCTTCCGCTCGGAAATCTGGCGCGACACCGACAATGCACGCTCCGGCATGCTGCCTTTCGCGTTCGAGGACGGCATGGGCTTTGAGCGCTATGTCGACTATGCGCTCGACGTGCCCATGTATTTCGTCAAGCGCGGCGAGGACTACATCGACGTCTCGGGCTCCTCCTTCCGCGCCTTCTTCGACGGCCGCAACAACAACCTTCCCGGCGAGCGGCCGACGCTGTCGGACTGGGCCAATCATCTCTCGACCATCTTCCCGGAGGTGCGGCTGAAGCGTTACCTCGAGATGCGCGGCTCCGACGGGGGTCCGTGGGGCCGGCTGCCGGCGCTGTCGGCGTTCTGGGTCGGGCTGCTCTATGACAACGTCTCGCTCGATGCCGCCTGGGATCTGGTGAAGCACTGGAGCGCGCATGAGCGCCAGGCGCTGCGCGACGATGTGCCGCGCTTCGGCTTCAAGGCCCGGATCAAGGACCGCTATCTCTTCGAGATTGCCAAGGAATGCCTGGTGCTGGCCCATGCCGGCCTGCGCCGCCGTGGCCGGATCGACCAGCTCGGCCGGGATGAGACCCGCCATCTGGAGCCACTGGACCGCATCATCGATTGCGGACGGACCCCGGCCGAGGAGATGCTGGAGAAATTTCACGGCGCCTGGAAGGAATCCGTGGAACCGGCCTACGAGGACTACGCGTTCTAGTTCAGCCGGACGAGCGGCGCGCCGCCGTTCATCGCCCGTACAGGTTTGCGGCGATCAAATGACCGGCTGAAAAATCCAAGCGCGTTCAATAACTCGAAAGCTGTTCTAATGGGGAAAGGCCGCCTGCCAGGGGCCTTGATGGCAAAGGTCATGGCAAGAGCCGTGACGAGGGTCGTGGCACAGGGTATGGCGTGGGTCATGCTGCTGGCAGTCCTGCCTACCATCGTGCCGGCGAGTGCCCAGACCGCATTCGACCGGCCCGGCGGCGACTATTTCAACACGCCCGTTGCGTCAGGCGATCCCGAGGACTGCGCGCTGCTGTGCGAGCGCGACCGGCGCTGCCGATCCTGGAGCTTCAGCTATCCCGACGTCGAGGGCGCGCCTGCGGTGTGCTGGCTGAAGAACACCGTGCCGCCGCGCAGCCCGGCGAATTGCTGCATCTCCGGCGTCCGCGGCGCGGGCGTGATCGAGCCGCGCGTCGAGGGTGTCGAGACGTCGATCGATCGTCCCGGCGGGGACCTGCGCAATTTCGAACTGAAGGTCGACGAAGGCGAGGACGCCTGCAAGGCCGCCTGCGTCGCCGACAACAAGTGCCGCGCCTTCACCTTCGCGCGCCCCGGTTATACCGGGCGCGCCGCGAAATGCTTCCTGAAGAAGGAAATCAAGCCGCCACGCAGGAAGGCGGGGTTTACGTCGGGCGTGGTCAGGTAGGGATACTCTCGCGCCCCGGGCGCAGTGCAGCACGCAGTGATGCGCTGCTGAACCGGGGCCCACGTCGCTGGGTCCCGGCTCTGCGTCGCGTCACTGCGTGCCGCGCCGCGTCCGGACACGAGACCTACTCCGCCGCAATGATCGCGATCTCCGGCCATAGCGATTTCCATCGCTGAGTTTTCGCCGCGTAGTTCGTCGCGGAGAAATTCGCGCCCGGATTGGGACGCGCGATCAACCCCGCGACGTCGTCGAACCCGTGCGGCGCATAGACGTCGTAGCGATCGCCTGCACGCCGGATGCCGATCTGTGTGTTCTGCGTCAGGAAACGGTCGATGCCGTCGGTCGAACAGGTCAGCGGCGGATAGGGCAGGCCGTGCTTGTCGGGGTACCACAGATGCACGCGCGCCTGGTTGCGCGCTTCGATCTTCGCGCCGAGATGCGCAAGGCTGGCGTCCAGCTTGCGGATCACCGCGTCTTCCGCTTCCCACGAGGTGTCAGGGTCGAAATAGAACACGTCGTAGTCGGCGATGCCGTGATCGATCGCGCGGCCCGTGATCACGTTCCACGCCGTCTGCACCAGGCATCCCGACACCAGCCAGGCATCCGGCAGCGCAAGCTGCGCGAGCGCGTCGGTGATCGCGACGTTGACGGGATTGCGCAGCGCCAATGCGAGGAATTCGTCGCGGGTCATCGGGAATCGTAGAGTGGGCAAAGGCGCGCACTTCGCGCGTCGTGCCCACCATCTCTCCAGGATTGCGACAGAAGTGGCGGGCACGCTTTCGCTGTGCCCAGCCTACGATCTTCCGGCTCCGTGCCTCACTTCACCGCGGTGAAGAACCGGGCCATCCGGAAGCCCGAGAGCCAGGTCCACATCGGCTGGCTGCGCATGCCGAGATCCCAGGAGCCGAGTACTGCGTCGGCGCGGCCGACGAGATTGTCGATCGGCAACAGCCCGACGCCGCCGGAGCGCAGCGACACGCGGCTGTCGGCGGAGTTGTCCCTGTTGTCGCCGAGCACGAAGAGATGCCCGGCCGGCACCGTCACTTCCGGCGTGTTGTCGAGCGGGCCGTTGTCGCGCATCTTGAAAATGAGATGCGAGACGCCATTCGGCAGCGTCTCGACATAGCGATAGGCGGGCTCGTTGCCGCCGTTGTCGTCCTCAGCCTGGCCGACGCCATCGGGCTTCAGCTCCGCAGGACGGTCGTTGATGAAGAGCTGGCCCTGCCGCATCTGGATGCGGTCGCCGGGCAGACCGACCACGCGCTTGACCCAGGCCTGCGAGCGGTCGCCGGGCCAGCGGAACACGACGACGTCGCCGAGCTTCGGCGTCTCGGCGAAGACGCGGCCGGTTTCCGGCAGGTTGATCTGGATCGGCAACGACGAGGTGCCGTAGCCATAGGGGAATTTCGAGGCGAGCAGCGCGTCGCCGATCAGCAAGGTCGGCTCCATCGAGCCCGACGGCACGTAGAATGGCTCGGCCAGCGCACCCTTGGCGATGAACACGGCGGCGACGATGCCGGCAAGCTGCACGAGCTGTCCGCGCCAGGTGCCGCTCTTGCCGCTGTTCTTGCCGCCGCTCTTGCCGCTGCTCTTGGGCTTGGTTGTTGCAGTCATTTTCTCAACGCTCATGCGCCCGTACCACCCACCGTAATCCGTTCCATCAGAAGCGTCGGCTGGCCGACGCCGACCGGCACGCCCTGGCCGTTCTTGCCGCAGGTACCGATGCCGGTATCGAGCGCGAGATCGTTGCCGATTGCGCGGATGCGATGCAGGTCGGTCGGCCCGTTGCCGATCAGCATGGCGCCCTTCAGCGGCGCGCCGATCTTGCCGTTCTCGATCTTGTAGGCCTCGGTGCACTGGAAGACGTATTTGCCCGAGGTGATGTCGACCTGGCCGCCGCCGAAATTCGCGGCGAAGACGCCGTTCTTCACCGAGGCGAGGATCTCGCCCGGCTCGCGGTCGCCCGCGAGCATGTAGGTGTTGGTCATGCGCGGCATCGGCACATGGGCGTAGCCCTGCCGGCGACCGTTGCCGGTCGGTTTCATGTTCATCAGGCGCGCGTTCTGGCGGTCCTGCATATAGCCGACCAGGATGCCGTCATCGATCAGCACCGTGCGGTTGGTCGGCGTGCCCTCGTCGTCGATCGACAGCGAGCCGCGCCGTGAGGCAATGGTGCCGTCGTCGACCACGGTGACGCCCTTGGCCGCCACCTGCTGGCCCATCAGCCCTGCAAACGCCGAGGTCTTCTTGCGGTTGAAGTCGCCCTCCAGGCCATGGCCGACCGCCTCATGCAACATGACGCCGGGCCAGCCGGCGCCAAGCACCACGTCCATCTCGCCGGCGGGCGCCGGCACGGATTCCAGATTCACCAGCGCCTCGCGCAGCGCGCCGTCAGCTGCGTCGCGCCAGTTCCTGGTCTCGATGAATTCGGCATAGCCGGCACGGCCGCCATAGCCCTTGCTGCCGCTTTCCTGACGATCGCCCTGGCCGGCGACAACGGAAATGTTCACGCGCACCAACGGGCGGATGTCGCGATAGCTCTCGCCATCGGGGCGGAGGATTTCAACCACCTGCCAGGTCGCCCCTATACTCACGCTGACCTGCCGCACGCGCGGATCCTTGTCGCGCAAATACGCGTCGATCTCCGCGAGCAGCTTGACCTTGGCTTCAAAACCCGGCGCATCCAGCGGATTGTCGTCGGCATAGAGCCGCACATTGGTATGCGGCGGCGGCGCGGCAAAGCTTCCCGAATAGCCGCCGCGGACTGCTGCGACCGCATCGGCCGCGCGGATCAGCGCCGGCAGCGACACGTCGGAGGAATGCGCGTAGCCGACCGCGTCGTCTTTCACGGCGCGCAGGCCAAAGCCCTGCGAGGTGTCATAGGTCGCCTGCTTCAGCCGCCCATTGTCGAACATCAGCGCTTCGGTCTGGCTGTATTCCAGGAACAATTCGCCGTCGTCGGCGCCCGAAAGCCCGCGCGCGACTTCGTGGCGAACCTGGTCGCGATCGAGATTGGCGCGGTCGAGCAGGGAGGTCGTGGCAGGGTTGGTCATCGGCGATCCATTATCGGGAGATGTGGGGCAAGATAATGGTTTCAAAAGCGTTCGGCGAGGGGGGCGGGCCGTCACATTA
The DNA here is from genome assembly GCF_054185185.1 of Bradyrhizobium sp. UFLA05-153. Taxonomy (NCBI): domain Bacteria; kingdom Pseudomonadati; phylum Pseudomonadota; class Alphaproteobacteria; order Hyphomicrobiales; family Nitrobacteraceae; genus Bradyrhizobium; species Bradyrhizobium sp. UFLA05-153. The sequence continues at coordinate 22,780 of NZ_JBBIAM010000035.1, read as the reverse complement.
CTGAAACGACATGGTCGGGATCGCACCCGGCCAGCCTTTCGATTGGCCTCGTCTTAAGCCGGTTTTCAAGGTTTTCAGCCTATACGGGCGCACACCTGTGTGAACCGGCGGCCAAAGCATGTGGAATTCCCTGCTTGCATTCTGGGATCAGTATCACGGCCTGATCATCGGCTTTGCCGTGCTGGCTCTGGTCCTGTTCGTCAACCAGCTCATCTACCGCCGTGGCTGGAAATCCTACCCCACGCGCGAACAGTACGTCGCGGCCCATCCAGGCTCAGCGACGGCGGGCGGCGTCGTCTGCGCCAAGTGCCGACAGAAGGCGGCCGGAATGGCTGTCGCCAGTGCCGGCCGCATCTACCGCTGCACCTGGTGCGAGACGGAGCTTTATCGCGTCGACAGGGCGTGAGGTGCGGGCGAGCGGCCCACACTCCCGTCATTGCGAGCGCAGCGAAGCAATCCAGACTGCAATCCGCGGAAAGACTCTGGATTGCTTCGTCGCAAGAGCTCCTCGCAATGACTCGAGTGGCTAGGGTCCACTCCATCACCGTCACCACCGCGCAATGGCGAAGCCATTGTCGCTGGAGGTGCTGGAGCGTAGCGGAGGGCTCGAAGGGCGACGGCCCGGCCGGCCATTCTGCCGTTCATCCTTCGAGGCGAGCCTTGCGGCTCGCACCTCAGGATGTCGGGACTGGCATCGCCCTACGGCAACTTGTCATAGCCCTCGCCGAGCCCGTTCAAGCTGAGCGGGAAGCCGATGCCTTCCTCGGGGGTTTCGAAGATGATGAAGGTCGCGGTCTTGGCTGAACGGAGTTGGCCGAGCAGCTTGTCCTCCAGGACGACCTCGGCGACGCAGCCGTTTGGCAGGCAGCGGACAAAGCCGGCGCGGCCGACGTCCTGGTTGTCGAGCTTCAGCCCGAGGCCGGAGGGCAGCAGCACGCCGAGCGGCGCGACCACCCGCATCAGGCGGCTCTTCTGGTCGGCGGTCTTCAGCACGATCACGGTCAGGCCGGCATTGGAGCGGTCCTCGGCGACAACGCTCTGGATCAGGGCGCATTGCTCGGCCTGGGCCCCCGGCGGGGTGTCGCAGCGGATCTGCCAGTCACCATGGACCGAGCGCACCGCGCCTTGCGCATGCGCAAGGCCCGGCAGGAGGAGGACGGCGGCCACCAGAAAACAGGCCAGCGTGCCAAAATGGCGGTAAGGAGCGGGTTTCGCCATGCGTGTCGAAAGCCCCATCGGGGTCGATCCCTCTGTTCGCAACCTGCTTGGGCGGCTTCGCTTTCACTCAGGTACGGAAATGACGGCGGCTTGAAGGCGGATCCCAAGCAACCAACAAGCAAATCTCGCGCCGCGCCGGTCGCCTTTTCCCGCGCGAATCAGGCTCCTGCGGGGGCGGCCGATCAGTGCCTACAGCGGGCAATCCTGCTGTCAAGCCGCGACACTCCCGGGACCGCTCATTTTGTCTGAAATATCTTGCGTGTGATGGCTGGCAGACCGGGCTCAAGACTGCATTGCGATACATCAAGAATTATGGTTTGAGAGGCTTGATTTCGGCGTTCTAGCGATCTGGCCCCAATTCCTCTTAGAGGTATTCTTGCGCGGCGGTTTGTCGGACGGGCGGATCGAATAAGCGTTCCCCAAAAATAGGGGAGCGCATTGGGGTGATTTCGTAAGGGGAGCGCGAGCGGCATGAGGATGTCGATGGGCCGGATGGGCCGGCACTTGCTGGGATTGGCCGTAGCTGGCCTGACGCTGGCCACTGGTGGCGCGGCATTTGCCGAGCTGGGTCAGCCGGCGCCGTGGGAGTGGACACTCCAGCAATCCGGTTCCCCGGTGATGGACAACATCGTCTGGTTCCACAATTTCCTGTTCGTGCTCATCACCGTGATCACGCTGTTCGTGCTTGCGCTGCTGGTGATCGTGGTCGTGAAGTTCAACGCGAGAGCCAATCCGGTGCCGTCGCGGACCACCCACAACACGCTGATCGAGGTGCTCTGGACGCTGGTGCCGGTGCTGATCCTGGTCGGCATTGCGGTGCCGTCGTTCCGCCTCCTGTTCCTCGAGCTCGACGTGCCGAAGGCGGACCTCACCATCAAGGCCACCGGCAAGCAGTGGTACTGGTCCTACGCCTATCCGGACAACGGCAAGTTCGAGTTCGACTCGCTGATGGCGCAGGACAAGCAGCCCCGCCTGCTCGGCGTCGACAACGAGATGGTGGTGCCGGTCAACAAGGTGATTCGCGTCCAGACCACCGGCGCCGACGTCATCCACGCCTTCGCGTTGCCGGCCTTCGGCGTCAAGATCGACGCGATTCCGGGCCGCCTGAACGAGACCTGGTTCAAGGCGACCAAGACCGGCATGTATTACGGCCAGTGCTCGGAGCTCTGCGGCAAGGACCATGCCTTCATGCCGATCGCGATTCGCGTGGTCAGCGACCAGGAATTCGCCTCCTGGGTTGATACGGCGAAGAAGAAATTTGCGAGCGGTGGCACGAGCACTTACGCCTCCGCGGCCGGCCCGGCGCAGTAAGCGCCGGTTCAGGGGACGAAAGGGCGGGACCTCTCGGGGTCCGAACGGGACGCAAGGCAGGATTTGAAAATGGCAACGAGTGCAGCGACACACGGCGATCACGCCCAAGACCACGCACACGACGATCACGGCCATCCGACCGGATGGCGGCGCTACGTCTATTCGACCAACCACAAGGACATCGGCACGATGTACCTAATCTTCGCGGTCATCGCGGGCATCATCGGTGCGGCGATGTCGATCGCGATCCGCGCCGAGCTGATGTATCCGGGCGTGCAGATCTTCCACGAGACCCACACCTACAATGTGTTCGTGACCAGCCACGGCCTGATCATGATCTTCTTCATGGTCATGCCCGCGATGATCGGCGGCTTCGGTAACTGGTTCGTGCCGCTGATGATCGGTGCGCCGGACATGGCGTTCCCGCGCATGAACAACATCTCGTTCTGGCTGCTGCCGGCCTCCTTCGCGCTGCTGCTCTGCTCGACCTTCGTCGAGGGCGAGCCGGGCGCCAACGGCGTCGGTGCGGGCTGGACCATCTACGCGCCGCTGTCGACCACGGGTCATCCGGGCCCGGCCGTCGATTTCGCGATCCTGTCGCTGCACCTTGCCGGTGCCTCCTCGATCCTGGGCGCGATCAACTTCATCACCACGATCTTCAACATGCGCGCACCGGGCATGACCCTGCACAAGATGCCGCTGTTCGTCTGGTCGATCCTGGTGACGGTGTTCCTGCTGCTGCTGTCGCTGCCGGTGCTCGCCGGCGCGATCACCATGCTGCTCACCGACCGCAACTTCGGCACCACCTTCTTCTCGCCGGACGGCGGCGGCGACCCCGTGCTGTTCCAGCACCTGTTCTGGTTCTTCGGCCACCCCGAGGTGTACATCCTGATCCTGCCCGGCTTCGGCATGGTCAGCCAGATCGTGTCGACCTTCTCGCGCAAGCCCGTGTTCGGCTATCTCGGCATGGCCTACGCCATGGTCGCGATCGGCGGCATCGGCTTCGTGGTGTGGGCGCACCACATGTACACGGTCGGCATGTCCTCGGCGACGCAGGCCTATTTCGTCGCCGCGACCATGGTGATCGCGGTGCCCACGGGCGTGAAGATCTTCTCGTGGATCGCCACGATGTGGGGCGGCTCGATCGAGTTCCGCGCGCCGATGATCTGGGCGGTGGGCTTCATCTTCCTGTTCACGGTCGGCGGCGTCACCGGCGTCGTGCTGGCGAATGCCGGCGTCGACCGCGTGCTCCAGGAGACCTACTACGTCGTCGCGCACTTCCACTATGTGCTGTCGCTCGGCGCGGTGTTCGCGATCTTCGCCGGCTGGTACTACTGGTTCCCGAAGATGACGGGCTACATGTACAACGAGACGCTCGCCAAGGCACACTTCTGGGTCACCTTCATCGGCGTCAATCTGGTGTTCTTCCCGCAGCACTTCCTCGGCCTGTCGGGCATGCCGCGCCGCTATGTCGACTATCCCGACGCGTTCGCGGGCTGGAACCTGATCTCCTCGATCGGCTCCTACATCTCCGGCTTCGGCGTGCTGATCTTCCTCTACTGCGTGTTCGACGCCTTCATCCGCAAGGAGCGGGCGGCCGACAATCCCTGGGGTGCCGGCGCAACCACGCTGGAGTGGACGCTGCCCTCGCCGCCGCCGTTCCACCAGTTCGAAGTGCTGCCCCGCGTGCAGTAAGCAACCCTTCGCCGCGGCGCCTGTTACGGGCGCCGCGGCTCTATAACGAAGCGAGTAGGTTTAAGTGTCGGTCCTCGATCAGAACGCTGTCGATATCAGGATCTCCGAGGCGGAGGTCGGCGACTACATCGCGCTCTTGAAGCCGCGGGTGATGTCGCTCGTGATCTTCACCGCGCTGGTCGGGCTGATGCTGGCGCCCGGGCATTTCCACCCCGTGCTCGCGATCACCTCGCTGCTCTGCATCGCGGTCGGCGCCGGCGCCTCCGGTGCGCTGAACATGGCGCTGGAAGGCGACATCGACGCCAAGATGTCGCGCACCGCGAACCGGCCAATCCCGCGCGGCCGCATCACCAAGCCCGAGGCGATGACCTTCGGCATGACGCTCGCCTTCTTCTCGGTGATGACGCTCGGCATTCTCGTCAACTGGATCGCGGGCGCGCTGCTTGCCTTCACCATCTTCTTCTACGTCGTGATCTACACGATGCTGTTGAAGCGCTGGACCGCGCAGAACATCGTGATCGGCGGCGCCGCCGGCGCGCTGCCGCCGGTGGTCGCCTGGGCCGCAGTGACCGGCACGGTCGACGTCGAGCCGCTGCTCCTGTTCCTCATCATCTTCTTCTGGACTCCGCCGCACTTCTGGGCGCTGGCGCTGTTCCGCTCCGACGATTACGCCCGTGCCGGCATCCCGATGCTGCCCAACGTCTCCGGTCCCGACGCGACGCGGCTGCAGATCCTGCTCTACACCGTCGTCCTGATCGCGGTGGCGGCGGCGCCCTGGGCGCTCGGTTATTTCGACTGGATCTACGGCGTCACCTCGCTGGTGCTCGGCGCCGGCATGCTGGTGCTCGCCAGCAACGTCTATATGCGGCGCGAGCGCAGCCAGTCGCTGCGGGCGACGCGCAAATTGTTTGCTTTCTCGATTCTTTATCTGTTCGCGCTGTTCGCGACCCTGCTCGCCGAGGTCGTGTTCCGCGCCCTTGCTCCGATGGTAGGGGGCGCATGACGCTGGCATGCCCGACAAACCCGAGCCAGATGGAATCGTCCTCACCGAGGCGCAGAAGAGGAGCCGCCGTCAGCGCTCGATCGCGATCGCGCTCGCGCTCGGCGTGCTCGTGGTGCTGTTTTTCGCGGTCACCATGGTCAAGGGACCAGCGGTGCTAGTTCGGCCATTGTAGGAAAGATGGATCAGAAGCCGACCATATCGCGGGATGAGAGCCGAAGGGCCACGAAGGGGCGTGGTCTTTTCAACGGTCTTGGCCGCGACGCACTGGTCGCCTCGATCTGTGGCGGCGTGGTCGCACTGATGGTCGGCGCCTCCTACGCGGCCGTGCCGTTCTACAACTGGTTCTGCCGCGCCACCGGCTTCAACGGCACCACTCAAGTCGCGACCTCCGCGCCTACCACCGGGCCGATCGCGCGCAAGATCGCGGTGCGCTTCGATTCCAACGTCGCGCCGGGCCTGCCCTGGAAGTTCGAGCCCGAGCAGACCGAGATCGAGGTCAATGTCGGCCAGGTCACGACCGTCTACTACACCGTGACCAACCAGGCCGCGCGCACCACCGCGGGGCAAGCGGCCTACAATGTCGCGCCGCTGACGGTCGGGTCCTATTTCCAGAAGATCAACTGCTTCTGCTTCACCGAGCAGACCATGGCGCCCGGCGAGAAGCGGGAGATGCCCGTGGTGTTCTATGTCGATCCATCGATCATCGACGATCACGACAATGACGGGCTGGGCACGATCACGCTGTCCTATACGTTCTATCCGGTGCGCGAGCCGGCGGTGAAGCCGCTCGCATCCGGCGAGGATGACAAGCGCAAAGGCAATCTTTGATCGCCGGGCTCAGATCCGGGGATTGGAATTAAAGGGGATAAGTGCCTGACGGGCACGGGCTAAGGAGAGAGACGGAAATGGCGACCGCGCAAGGCAAGCATCACGACTATCACCTGGTCGATCCGTCTCCGTGGCCGGCCGTCGGCTCGGTCTCGGCCTTCGTCATGGCATTCGGCGCCATCGCCTGGATGCACCACATGTTCGCGGCTGCGCCGATCATCTTCGGCTTCGGCACCGTCGGCGTGCTCTACACCATGGCGAGCTGGTGGGGCGACGTGATCAGGGAAGCCCAGTACAAGGGCGACCACACCCGCGTCGTGCAGCTGCACCACCGCTACGGCATGATCCTGTTCATCGCCTCCGAGGTGATGTTCTTCGTCGCCTGGTTCTGGGCCTTCTTCAACTCGGCGCTGTTCCCCGACTTCTCCATCCAGGCCACCCGTGACGCAGTCTTCGGTTGCGGACTGGGCACCGCGGCCGGCGCCTGCAGCGTGCCCGGCACCTGGCCGCCGCACGGCATCGAGACCTTCGATCCCTGGCACTTGCCGCTCCTCAACACGCTGATCCTCCTGACCTCCGGCACCACCGCGACCTGGGCGCACCATGCGCTGCTGGAGAACGACCGCCAGGGCCTCAAGTACGGTCTGATCCTTACCGTGCTCCTGGGCGCGACCTTTACCTGCGTGCAGGCCTATGAGTACAGCCACGCCGCGTTCTCCTTTGCCGGCAACATCTACGGCGCGACCTTCTTCATGGCGACCGGCTTCCACGGTTTCCACGTGCTGGTCGGCACCGTGTTCCTGCTGGTGTGCCTGGCGCGCGCCTATGCCGGTCACTTCACGCCGAAGCAGCACCTCGGCTTCGAGTTTGCCGCCTGGTACTGGCACTTCGTCGACGTGGTCTGGCTGTTCCTGTTCATCTGCATCTACGTCTGGGGTCGCGGCGCCGAGACCATGGCCCACGGCGCGCATTAACGCCCCGTCGATCGTGATACAAAGGGGCGGCCTCAAGGGCCGCCCCTTTTGCTTAAGGTGGGGAGAGGCGAAGGAAAGTGCATGACCGAGTATCCTCCCACGACCGTTTTCCAGAGCGCGATGCGCGGACTTGCCTGCAAATGCCCGCGCTGCGGACGGGGCAAGCTCTATGCAGGCTTTCTCACGCTCGCTCCGTCGTGTGAGGTCTGTGGCCTCGATTACGCCTTCATCGATTCCGGCGACGGGCCGGCGATCTTCATCATCATGCTGGCCGGCGCTATCGTGGTGGCCTGCGCGCTGATCGTCGAGGTCAAATACCAGCCGCCGTTCTGGCTGCATGCGGTGCTGTGGCTGCCGCTGATCCTGGCCACCACGCTGTTGCCGCTGCGCGCCATGAAGTCTCTGTTGATCGCGCTGCAATTCCACCACAAGGCGGCGCCGGGCCGGCTGGTCGATCGCGCGAAATGAACGGGACCGCGACGCGCCGCCGCGGCGTGGTGGGCTTTGGCCTGTTCACGCTCGCCATGATCGCAGCCTTCATCGCGCTCGGTGTCTGGCAATTGCAGCGCCGCGTCGCCAAGCATGAATTGATCGCAGCGCTGACCGAGCGGCTTGCAGCGCCGCCGGTCGCGCTGCCGCCGCCTCTACAGTGGAGCACGCTCAACGCGGCCAATGACGAGTTTCGCCGCGTGAGCTTCACGGCCACCTACGCGCCGCTTCCAGACGCCATGGTCTACAGCTCCGGCTCGGCCGTGCGCAAGGATGCCGCCGGTCCCGGCACCTGGGCCTTCCTGCCGGCACGGCTGCCGACCGGCGAGATGATCGTGATCGATGCCGGCTTCGTCGAGAATACGATGCAGGATCGGTCCGTCGAGGATCGTGCTGTAACCAAGCTCGTCACCGGCGGGCCGGTCGCGCTCACCGGATACTTGCGTTTTCCGGAAGCGCCGGGCTGGCTCACGCCTGCGGAGAATCGCACCAAGCGGCTGTGGTTCGTGCGCGATCAGCATCTGATGGCAAGTGCGCTCGGCTGGGGCGCGGTCGCACCATTCTACATCGATCTGGAACAGCCTGCGCCCGAGAACGGCATCCCGCGTCCCGGACCGCTCGACGTGCATCTGAAGGATGATCATCTGCAATACGCCATCACCTGGTTCACGCTCGCCGCCGCGGTGCTGATCGCGTTCGGCGTATGGGTGAGGGGACGGCGGCGGAGCTGATCCACCGGTTTCCGCGGCGGAACCCGGAATCTTCCGGGCTTTACCATTCAGCGTTCATTCGCGACTGTGGCCAAAAGCCGCGAAACGAATTCGCGTTAGCAGATCGGGATGGACGCGTGAGTGACTTCGACCAGATGGGCATTGTCGTCGACTGGCTGGACGCCTGTCGCAAGGGCGACCTCAGGTCGCTGATCGATCTCTACACCGATGATGCCAGCCTCGAATGCCAATGCGGGGGCACGCATCTCTACCACGGCCGCAGCGAGCTCGAAGCTTATTGGGGATCGCGGCTTGGGGCACTCTCCTCTGCCGGATTCGGGCTCGAGGACATCAGCCCCGCGCCGCAGGGCGTCGAGCTCGAATATTCGATTGCCGGCTCGTTGCGCATCCGCGCCAGCTTCGGCTTCAGCGCCGATGGCAAGATTTCCCGGACCACCTGCGCGCCGGCGCGGCAGAATCCGATGGACTGCTCTGCCTGCTAGCGGGGGAATGGCCCCGCGCCGCCAAATATGCAAACGGGCGCAGCCAGATGCACGTAGGGTCTTCCCCATTTAGTTAAATTCTAACGCAGGTCGCATTTTCACTCTTTCCAGTTGTTCCCGCTGGCTTATCTGTTTGGGAAAGCGAGCACGAACAATGCAAGACATCGTCAAGCCGGCCACGCGGATATTGATCGTCGACGACCATCCGGTCGTCGTATTCGGCTGCAGGTCGCTGTTCGCGTCAGATCACTCGATCCGGATCGACGAGGCCAGTGATGCAAAGTCCGGTCACCGCGCCTTCGTCAGCAAGCGTCCCGACGTCACCCTGATCGACATCAGCCTGCCTGACGTCTCCGGCTTCGAGCTGATGCGCCGTATCCGCAAGGACGATCCGGACGCCAAGATCATCATGCTCAGCACCAACGACGATCCGGCTTTTGTGGTCCGGGCGGTCGAGATGGGCGCACAGGGCTATGTCTCCAAGGGCGACGACATCAAGATCCTGGTCAAGGCGGTGCGCAAGGTCGCGGCCGGCGACAATTTCATCTCGCCGCAACTCGCGGAGGCCGTGACCTTTTCCGGCGCGGCGATCAAGGCGAACCCGGCCTCGCAGATGACGCCGCGGGAATTGGAAATCCTGCGGCTGTTAGGGCGCGGCGACAAGATCGTCGAGGTCGCCGAAGCGCTCGGCATCTCCTACAAGACCGTCGCCAACACCACGTCGCTGTTGAAGCAGAAGCTTGGCGCGAAAAACCACTCTGACCTGATCCGGATCGCGGTGGCGGTCGGGATGAACTGAGTTCGGTCGTCCCAACTGAACGGCCTTCCAGCGGCGGGAAAAAATAGCAGGCGTGTCACGCCGAGCTTCAAAGCGGAGCGCGATCCGCGATCATCGCTTTGGCAGGTTGCGGGAAAAGTTGGAACGTTCTCCGGCGCAAACCGTTTTTCCCTTGACGATGAGATGACACCCGACCAAAAGCTCACGGCGAATGATTTGACGAGGCCCTGGCCCACGAACCGGCCTCTGAACATGGGTAAAACCGGTCTGCACACGTAACGACAGACCCTTCCAGGAGAGGGCTGCGGCACCGCCGCAGCCCTTTTTCTTGCGCCGCTTTAGGCCGGGGGCGACACGGGAAGCGGTTTCCCGATGCGGCAAAACGCTTTATGGTGCCCTCCAGCTTGCTGCGGCAAGAGAAAGTAACTTCATTAAAATCAAAGGTTTAGGCGATCGGCCGGCCTTTGGAGGGCGGTTTGACTCGATATATCTCCACACGGGGCGAGGCCCCCGAGCTTGGCTTCTGCGACGTGATGCTGACCGGGCTTGCCCGCGATGGCGGGCTCTATGTGCCCCTCGCCTGGCCGCAGCTCTCGCCAGAGACGATCGCGGGATTCTTCGGCCGTCCCTATTGGGAGGTCGCGGTCGACGTGATCCGCCCGTTCACCGGCGGTGAGATCTCGGATGCCGATCTCGGCCGCATGGCGAACGAGGCCTATGCCACCTTCCGCCACCCGGCCGTGGTGCCGCTGCGCCAGATGTCGCCGCATCAATTCGTGCTGGAGCTGTTTCACGGTCCGACGCTCGCCTTCAAGGACGTCGCGATGCAGCTGATCTCGCGGCTGATGGATCACGTCCTCGCCAAGCGCGGCCAGCGCACCACCATCGCGGTCGCGACCTCAGGCGACACCGGCGGCGCCGCCGTCGAAGCCTTCGCGGGCCTGGAGAATGTCGACCTCATCGTGCTGTTTCCGCACAACCGCGTCTCCAACGTGCAGCAGCGCATGATGACGACGACGGGCGCCGCCAACGTGCATGCGCTCGCCATCGAAGGCACGTTCGACGATTGCCAGGCGCTGGTGAAGGGGATGTTCAACCATCACCGCTTCCGCGACACCGTCGCTCTGTCCGGAGTCAACTCGATCAACTGGGCGCGCATCGTGGCGCAGGTGGTCTACTACTTCACCTCCGCGGTCGCGGTGGGCGCGCCGGCGCGGCAGGTCGATTTCACGGTGCCGACCGGCAATTTCGGCGACATCTTTGCGGGCTACGTCGCCAAGCGCATGGGGCTTCCGGTGCGCACCTTGCGCATCGCCGCCAATGTCAACGACATCCTGGCGCGCACGCTCAAGACCGGCATCTACGAAGTGCGCGAGGTGCACGCCACCGCGTCGCCCTCGATGGACATCCAGATCTCCTCGAACTTCGAGCGGCTGATGTTCGAGGCGAGCCGGCGCGATGCGGCCGGCGTCCGCCGGCTGATGGATTCGCTGAAGCAGTCGGGACGCTTCGTGCTGCCCGACGCAACGCTCGCTGCGATCCGCGAGGAGTTCGATGCCGGCCGCGCGGACGAGACCGAAACCTCGGCTGCGATCCGTGCCGCCTGGCGTGAGGCCGGCGAGCTCGTCGATCCCCATACCGCAGTGGCCCTCGCGGTGGCCGATCGCGACACCACGGACACGACGGTGCCCAATATCGTGCTGTCCACCGCGCATCCCGCCAAATTCCCCGACGCGGTCGAGGCCGCCTGCAGCATGCGGCCGCAATTGCCGGCCTGGCTCGACGGCTTGATGACCAAATCCGAACACATGAAGGTGATGAAGAACGATCAGGCCGAGGTGGAGCGGTTCGTGTTGTCGGTTAGCCGCGCCGCAAAGCAGGGAGTTGCCGGATGAGCGTCGAGATCTCCAAGCTTGGCTCCGGCCTCACCGTCGTCACCGACAACATGCCCCATGTCGAGACCGCCGCGCTCGGCGTCTGGGCCGGCGTGGGCGGCCGCGACGAGAAGTCGAACGAGCATGGCATCTCGCACCTGCTCGAGCACATGGCCTTCAAGGGGACCACCCGGCGCTCCTCGCGCGAGATCGTCGAGGAGATCGAGGCAGTCGGCGGAGATCTCAACGCCGGCACCTCGACCGAGACGACGTCCTACTACGCGCGGGTGATGAAGGCCGACGTGCCGCTGGCGCTCGACGTGCTCGCCGACATCCTCGCCAATCCCGCCTTCGAGCCGGAAGAGCTCGAGCGCGAGAAGAACGTCATCGTGCAGGAGATCGGCGCTGCGCAGGACACGCCCGACGACGTCGTGTTCGAGCATCTCAACGAGCTCTGCTATCCCGACCAGCCGATGGGCCGCTCGCTGCTCGGCACCGCCAAGACGCTGCGCGGCTTCAACCGCGACATGCTGCGCGGCTATCTCTCCACGCATTATCGCGGCCCCGACATGGTGGTGGCTGCCGCAGGCGCGGTCGACCACCGTCAGGTCGTGGACGAGGTGGCGAAGCGGTTTGCGAGTTTCGAGGCGACGCCAGGGCCGAAGCCGGCGCCTGCGATGTTCGGCAAGGGCGGGGCCAAGGTGGTGCATCGCGAGCTCGAGCAGGCGCATCTGACGCTGGCGCTGGAAGGCGTGCCGCAGACCGATCCGTCGCTGTTCTCGCTCCAGGTCTTCACCAACGTCCTCGGCGGCGGGATGTCGTCGCGGCTGTTCCAGGAGGTGCGGGAGAAGCGCGGGCTGTGCTACTCGATTTACAGCTTCCATGCGCCCTATACCGATACCGGCTTCTTCGGGCTCTACACCGGCACCGATCCGGGGGACGCGCCGGAGATGATGGAGGTCGTCGTCGACATCATCAATGATTCGGTGGAGACGCTGACCGAGGCCGAGATCGCGCGCGCAAAAGCACAGATGAAGGCGGGCCTCCTGATGGCGCTGGAGAGCTGCTCTTCGCGCGCCGAGCAGCTCGCGCGGCATGTGCTGGCCTATGGGCGGCCCCAGACGGTGCAGGAGCTGGTGGCTCGAATCGATGCCGTCAGCGTCGAATCGACGCGAAATGCGGCGCGAGCGCTATTATCGCGGAGCCGCCCCGCGGTCGTTGCATTGGGCAGCGGCAGGGGTCTGGACACGGCAGTGTCTTTTGCGGAAGGATTGACCCGGGCGCGAGCCAAGGCAAGGCTCCACTAGGAGCTATGCCGAAAGGGCTCATGCTGCGCCCCGGGAAGCATCACATGGCCCTTTTTCGCTTGCCATCCAGTGGACCCGCCGCCCTCGCCCCGCGCGGCAACGGGCTGCTGTTGCGTGCGCCGCAGATGTCCGACTTCCTGCAATGGGCGCATCTGCGCGAGGGAAGCAGGGACTACCTGACGCCCTGGGAGCCGATCTGGCCGTCCGATGATCTCACTCGCTCGGGCTTCCGCCGGCGCCTGCGCCGCTATGCCGAGGACATCGCCGCGGACCGCTCCTATCCGTTCCTGATCTTCCGGGAACTCGACAGCGCCATGGTCGGCGGCATTACGCTTGCCAATGTCCGCCGCGGCATCGTCCAGGCCGGCACGATCGGCTACTGGGTCGGGCAGCCCTACGCCCATCGCGGCTATATGACCGCGGCGCTGCGGGTGCTGCTGCCGACCCTGTTCGGCGAGCTCAATCTGCACCGGGTGGAGGCCGCCTGCATCCCCACCAATGCGCCGTCGATCCGGGTGCTGGAGAAGTGCGGCTTCTCCCGCGAGGGGCTGGCGCGCCGCTATCTCTGCATCAACGGGGTCTGGCAGGACCATCTGTTGTTCGGCTTGCTGCACGAGGATTTCCGCGGCTAAGCAGGCCGAAAGTTACCGTGTCGTGTGCCTTGGGTTCGCCGATTTTGGCGATATAACGCGCAGCAGGCCGGCGATCTGCCGGGACATTGTCATGGAGTATGGTCCCTTGAAGGTGAGAGAGCTTCGGTCCTCGCAGACCGCGCTGCGGCGAGGTCCGGTGATGGCGCTGGCGTTGTCGATTGTGTTCGCGGCGGCCTCGCCGGCTACGGCGCAGTCGCTGACTGACCGGTTCAAGAGCCTCTTCGGCGGATCCTCGGACGAGCAGGCGCCCCAGACCACGACGCCGGCACCCGGCCAGCCGGCCGACGCCCAGACCGAGGTCGATTGCCCGCCGGTCACGGTGCGTTCGGGCGCGTCCACCTATGCCGTGGCCGTTCCCGGCAAGCAGGCGGTCGGCAACGACGTGCGCTACCAGGCCTCGATCACCAAGATGGCGCGCGAATGCGTCCGCAACGGCAGCGAGATCACCGCGCGGATCGGCATCCAGGGCCGTATCGTCGCCGGCCCCGCCGGTGCGCCGTCGTCTGTGGAGATTCCGCTGCGCGTCGCGGTGGTGCAGGGCGGTGTCGGCGAAAAGGTGATCGGGTCGAAGGCCTATCGCACCACGGTGGCGATGTCCGAGGACGGCAGCGTGCCCTTCACCTTCGTCGCCGAGGACATGGTCTATTCGATGCCGTCTGCCGCGACCGCCGATTCCTACATCTTCTACGTCGGCTTCGACCCGCAGGCGTTGTCGGGATCGTCGAAGGCGCCGGCGAAGAAGAAGAAATAAGCGGGTAGCTGGGGCCATCAATTCGGCTGTCATGCCCCGGCTTGACCGGGGCATCCGGTACGCCGCGGCTTCTCCGTATTCGTCACCGCCTCTGGAATACTGGATCGCCCGCCCCAGTGCGCAATTGCGCACAAGGCGGGCGATGACGACGAGAATCTGGAAAGCGTGCGAGCCCAACAACAGCCCACAAAAAAAGCCGGCGCTCATCGCGCCGGCTTTTCGATTTGTGAGGAAGCTCGCCTCAGTTCAGCTTCTGCCGGACCTCGGTGATGCCCTTGGCGAGGAGGTCGTCCGCGACCTTGCCCTTGACCGACTGCGACAGGATCGTGGAGGCGGCCTGGACGGCGGCCTCTGCGGCTGCGGCGCGGACGTCGGCGAGCGCCTGGGCCTCGGCGAGCGCGATCTTGCTCTCCGCGGTCTTGGTTCTGCGGGCGACGAAATCCTCCATCTTCGCCTTGGCTTCGGCCGCGATGCGTTCGGCTTCGGCCTTTGCGTTGGCGATGATGTCCTGGGCCTCACGCTCGGCGGAGGCGCTGCGGGCCTTGTAGTCGGCGAGCACCTTGGCCGCCTCCTGCTTGAGGCGCAGGGCGTCGTCGAGCTCGGCCTTGATGCGCTCGGCGCGGTGGTCGAGCGTGGTCAGCACGGTCTTGTGAATGCCGAGATAGCCAAACACGACCATCAGGATCACAAAGGCGACGGCGACCCAAAATTCAGGTTCGAAGAACATCTCGACTAACCTTTCAGGGACGCATCGACCGCGGCGTTGACCGACGCAGCGTCGGGAACGACGCCGGTCAGCCGCTGCACGATCGTGCCGGCCGCATCGGCCGCGATGCCGCGGACGTTGCCCATGGCAGTGGCGCGGGTCGAGGCGATGGTCTTCTCCGCCTCGGCGAGCTTTTTCGCCAATTGCTCTTCCAGCGTCTTGCGGTCGGCTTCCGCCTGCGCATTCGATTTTTCGCGGGTCTCGTTGCTGATCGCCTGGGCGCGCGAACGCGCCGAAGCGAGCTCGCCTTCATAGGCCTTCAGCGCCGCGTCGGACTGGTCCTTCAGCTTCTGCGCCTCGGCCAGATCACCGTCGATCTTGTTCTGACGCGCCTCGATCGCGCCGCCGACACGCGGCAGCGCAATGCGCGACACGATCAGATAGAGCGCGACGAAGAAGATCGCGAGCGACACCAGTTGCGATGGAAAGGTGCTGCTGTCGAACGGCGGAAAGCCTCCGCCGTGGTGACCGCCCTCGGCCTCGGTGTGAGCATTGGCCTCCGGGCCTTTTGCCCCGCCATGACTCTCAGCCATGGAGATCTCCTGTTGCTGTCATGCGCGCCGCCCGTAGGTCGGGCGGCGCGAACACGTCCTCAGAGCGGAACGAACAGCAGAAGCAGCGCGATCAGCAGCGAGAAGATGCCGAGCGCTTCGGTCACGGCGAAGCCGAAGATCAGGTTGCCGAACTGGCCCTGGGCGGCCGACGGATTGCGCACTGCGGCTGCGAGGTAGTTGCCGAAGAGGACGCCAACGCCGACGCCCGCACCGCCCATGCCGATGCACGCGATGCCCGCGCCGATAAGTTTTGCTGCTGCCGGATCCATTTTTGACTCCTTGGAAGAAAGATTGGGTTGTGGGTGGATATTCCCCGGACCGCTCAGTGTCCGGGATGAAGGGCGTCGTTGAGGTAGATGCAGGTCAGGATCGCGAACACGTAGGCCTGGAGGAACGCGACCAGAAGTTCGAGCGCGGTGAGCGCGACGGTAAGGGCGAGCGGCATCACGCCGCCGATCCAGCCGACGGCGCCGAGCGAGACGCCGAGCATGGCGACGAAGCCCGCGAACACCTTCAGCGCGATGTGGCCGGCCAGCATGTTGGCGAACAGACGCACGCTGTGCGAGACCGGCCGCAGTAAGAACGACAGGATCTCGATGAACATCACCAGCGGCAGGATGTAGCCGGGAACGCCGTGCGGCACGAAAATACTAAAGAATTTCAGGCCGTTCTTGTAGACGCCGTAGATCAGGACGGTGAAGAAGACCAGGAGCGCGAGCGTCGCGGTAATGATCAGCTGGCTCGCGACCGTGAAGGTGTAGGGGATGATGCCGATCAGGTTCGAGACGGCGATGAACATGAACAGCGAGAAGATCAGCGGGAAGAACTTCATGCCTTCCGCGCCGGCGTTGCTGCGGATCATGGTCGCGACGAATTCGTAGGAGATTTCGGCAACCGACTGCAGGCGGCCGGGAACGAGCTGGGTGCCGCTGGCGAGCATCAGGAGCGAGATCACCGCCACCGCCACCAGCATGTAGAGCGACGAATTGGTGAAGGCGATCGCGTGATTGCCGATATGGCCGATCGTGAAGAGAGGCTCGATATTGAACTGATGGATCGGGTCGATTGTCATCCGCGCGGCATCTCTCGGTCTGCCGGGCAAGCCGGCTGGTCTCGGTCAGCCGGCCGGGCCGGCCCGTACCGGCGAGGCCGGCACGATCAATTCCTCTGGCCTGAGGGGCTACGAACCACTGCGCCTGTTTTGACCCGCGCCCGCCGATCTCACCACGTTCACCACACCAGCCACGAAGCCGAGCAGCGTGAACACGATAAATCCGAAAGGCGACGTCGACAGCAAGCGGTCGAAACCCCAGCCAATCCCCGCTCCGACAATGACCCCGGCGATCAACTCGGAGGATAGCCGGAAACCAAGCGCCATCGCCGAGGCTCTGGCCGCTCTGTCTCCACCTTCACCTTCGGGTTGCTCGGTCTTGATCCTGCGGTCGCGAAATTCGGACAACCGCTGATTAAGACTTCCGAGCCTTGCGGAAAGCGCAGCTTCCTCAGGCGATTTATCGCCATTTCCATTCTCGCCGTGCCCCGTGCCTGTAGTCATGCAACGAAGACCCGAAACGCCGCGGTTGAATGGAAATTACGCCCGCCACCCTCGAAAGCCGCGCGGACCATACTGACCGCACATAATCAAGTCAAGCCAAGTCACGATTGCGTCGTTTTCGTTTATCTATTTGATATTACTTGCGATAACGCCGCGTTCCCCAGCGCTACACACAGCGTGACGCCGCACCGCAGCAGCTCGCGCCGCAATCAGCGGGCCTTGCCCGGATTTGGCCGCTGTGCGGATACCGAACGAGGTACGGAAATCAGTCATCCCGCCGGCGCGTTTTTCGCGTGCGGGGTGTAGGATTGCGGACAGGTCAGATCATTTCCGACGGAGCAGCGCCATGAGGTCAGCGACGTCATCCAGGACATCGTGGTTTTCGGCGGCCGTCATCGCCGTGGCTGTCGCGGCGGGTGGCGGTCTCGTTTTCGCGCAGGCGGCGCCCGACAGCGAGAACGGCCGCTACACGATGACGCCGACCCCGGACGGCGTGTTGCGGCTCGATACGCGCACGGGGGTCGTGTCCACCTGCTCGAACAACGGGGCGGGCTGGGCCTGCTACGCCGTACCCGACGAGCGCTCCGTGCTCGATGCCGAGATCGGCCGCCTGCAGGCCGAGCTCGAGAAGCTGAAGGCGCAGGTGGCCGCCGGGCCGACCGTCTCCGGCAAGGTCGAGGAGGCGCTGCCGAAATCTGACTCGCTGAAGAAGGCCGAGCCGAAAGCTGCGGAGAACAATCGCAAGATCGAGGTCCCGTTGCCGAGCGATCAGGACGTCGACCGCGTGGTGTCATTCCTGGAGCGTGCCTGGCGACGATTGATCGAGATGGCCAACCGCGTGCAGAAGGACGTGTCGGGGAAGATTTGAGGACCCGCTGGCGCGCCGATGCGTTGAGCCTTCGAAGGGTGGGCAAAGGCGCGTCAGCGCCGTGCCCACAGTCTTTTCACGATTGCTATAGAAGAGGTGGGCACGCTTCGCTTTGCCCGCCCTACTATGGCGTTCGATAGAGCGAGACCTTTCATGACATCGACCACGCGCTCCGCGCCATCGACCGTGCAGTCCGCGACGATCAGCACATCGTTGCTGACGGTGCACACTTCAGGCCGCGGTTTTATCGATCTCACCGCGGAAGCCGAGAAATTCGTGCGCGACGTTCATGCGCGCGAGGGCGCGCTGACGCTGTTCATCCGTCATACCTCGGCATCGCTGACGATCCAGGAGAACGCCGATCCCTCCGTGCTCGTCGATCTCACGACGGCGCTGTCGCGGCTCGCGCCGGAGAATTCCGGGTGGGTGCATGACCTCGAAGGGCCGGACGATATGCCGGCGCATATCAAGACCATGCTAACGGGGACATCGCTCCAGGTGCCGGTCCTGAAGGGCGAACTGGCACTCGGCACCTGGCAGGGGATCTATCTGGTCGAGCATCGCAAGGCGCCGCACCGCCGCGAGGTCGTGCTGCAATTCATCGGCCAGACCGGCATGGGCTGACAAAACAAAACCGGCCGCGGGATGCCGCGGCCGGTTTGCTATTGGCTTGCGCCGCCGGCGGCAGGCGCCGGCAGCTTGCGCGATCAGGTCGCCTTGATGTCGACGTCCTTGGTCTCAGGCAGGAACAGGAAGCCGACCACGGCGGTGATCACTGCGAACACGATCGGATACCAGAGGCCGGCATAGATGTCGCCGGTCGAGGCCACGATCGCGAACGCGGTCGCCGGCAACAGACCGCCGAACCAGCCGTTGCCGATGTGGTAGGGCAGCGACATCGAGGTGTACCGGATTTTGGTCGGGAACAGCTCGACCAGCATCGCCGCGATCGGCCCGTACACCATTGTGACGAAGATCACCAGGATGAACAGCAGGCCGATGATCGCGGCCACCTGCGGACGGAAGATGTCGAACGGATGCGCCATCTTAACGATGCCGGGGTCACCCGCCTTGGGATAACCGGCTGCCTGCACCGCCGCGAGGACGGCCGGGTTGCTGTCCTTGGCGTTGGCGTAGGGCACTTCCTTGCCGTTGACGACGACCTTGACGCCGGAGCCGGCCGTGCCCGGCATCGTCACGTATTTGACCGACGACTGGGACAGGAAGGCGCGCGCGGTGTCGCAAGGTGCGGTGAAGACGCGGGTGCCGACCGGGTTGAACAGGTCGCCGCAGCCCGCGGGATCTGCCCACACCTCGACCTTGCCCGATTCGATCGCCTTTTCCAGCGCCGGGTTGGCGTTGGTGGTGATCATCTTGAAGATCGGGAAGAAGGTCAGCGCCGCGATCAGGCAGCCGCCGAGGATGATCGGCTTGCGGCCGATCTTGTCGGACAGTGCGCCGAACACGACGAAGAAGCCGGTGCCCAGCAAGAGCGACCAGGCGATCAGCAGGTTCGCGGTGTAGCCGTCGACCTTCAGGATCGATTGCAGGAAGAACAGCGCATAGAACTGGCCGGTGTACCAGACCACGCCCTGACCCATGGTGCCGCCGAGCAGGGCGAGCAGCACGAGCTTGCCGTTCTGCCAGTTGGCGAAGGCTTCCGTCAGCGGCGCCTTGGAGCTCTTTCCTTCTTCCTTCATCTTCTGGAAGATCGGCGATTCATTGAGGCGGAGCCGGATCCAGACCGAGACACCAAGCAAGAGCACGGAGACCAGGAACGGAATGCGCCAGCCCCACTTGGCGAAGTCGGCTTCGCCGGTCGCGGTGCGGGTGAACAGGATCACCAGCAGCGACAGGAACAGACCGAGCGTCGCGGTGGTCTGGATGAAGGAGGTATAGTAGCCGCGTTTGCCGTTCGGCGCGTGTTCGGCAACGTAGGTCGCCGCCCCGCCATACTCGCCGCCGAGGGCGAGACCCTGGGCGAGGCGCAGCGCGATCAGGATCACGGGAGCTGCGAACCCGATCGTCGCGGCGTTCGGCAGCAGGCCGACGATGAAGGTCGACAGACCCATGATCAGGATGGTGACGAGGAAGGTGTATTTGCGGCCGACGATGTCGCCGATGCGGCCGAACACGATGGCGCCGAACGGGCGCACCAGGAAGCCTGCCGCGAAGGCCAGCAGCGCGAAGATGTCACGGGTCGCCGGCGGATAATCCGAGAAGAATTGCAGGCCGATGATGCCGGCGAGCGAACCGTAGAGGTAAAAATCGTACCACTCGAAGACGGTGCCGAGCGAAGAGGCGAGAATGACGAACCGTTCGTCCTTCGTCATCCCTCCCGCACGAGCCTGGGACACAGTCATTGTCGACATGTTGAGTTCGCTCCCCGAAAATCGTTTCCTCGCTCCCAGGTGTCCGGACGCGGCCGAACAGCCTCTGGGCTTGCCCCAAAGGTAACATCGCCGTGAAACCCGCCCCAATACGACTTTCGGCCTTTCGCACTGACGCGTGCCTGACGGCTGCTGGCATGCAATGCCGCGGGAGGTAGAAGATCGGGATTAACCCCTTTGCGGCAAAGGGATAATGTGTGCTTGCATGCCACGGCCGCTCGGGGAAGAATTGACCCGCCGGTGCCTCGGCTAATTGGCCCGACCACAACGACAGCAAGAGATCGATGAACGCTCCCGCAACCCGCCTCGTCATCGCCGATGATCATCCCCTGTTCCGCGATGCGCTGCGCCAGGCCGTGGCCGGCGTTCTGACCTCGGCGAGGGTCGACGAGGCTGGATCGTTCGAAGACCTGACCAAGCTCCTGGAACAGGATTCCGACGTCGACCTGGTCCTGCTCGACCTGTCGATGCCGGGAATTTCGGGCTTTTCCGGCCTGATCTATCTGCGTGCGCAATACCCGGCGATCCCGGTGGTCATCGTCTCGGCGTCCGACGACAGCGCCACGATCCGCCGCTCGCTCGACTTCGGCGCTTCCGGTTTCATTCCCAAGCGGTTCGGCGTCGAGACCCTGCGTGACGCCATCCTGAAGGTGATGGACGGCGACGTCTGGGTGCCGCCGGACACCGACCTCAACTCCGCCGCCGATCCCGACATGATGCGTCTGCGCGATCGCCTGGTGACGCTGACGCCGCAGCAGGTGCGGGTGCTGATGATGCTGTCGGAAGGTCTCCTCAACAAGCAGATCGCCTATGAGCTCGGCGTCTCCGAGGCGACCATCAAGGCCCACGTCTCCGCCATCCTGCAAAAGCTCGGCGTCGAAAGCCGCACCCAGGCCGTGATCGCCGCCGCCAAGATCGCCGGCGGCCAGTGGAAGCAGGGCACGCCGACGGAGTAGTCGGATGCCGGCCGGATTGATGCGTCTCTCAGGCTTGCTCGTCGGCGTTCCGCAGCAAGGACTGCAACTCCACGCGCTGGATCTTGCCGGCCGCGCCACGGGGAATTGCCGCGACGGAGAACAGACGGACCTTGCCCGCAATGCCGCGCTGGCGAAGGATGTCTTCAATCCGGTCGGCGCGCGCGTCCTTGCAATCGACCGTTGCGACCCAGATTTCCGGACCGCCGCCGGCACCGGCTGATTCGACCATGAGAGCCGCAGCGTCGGCGGCGTCCCACTCCAGTCGCACCAGATGCTCGATCTCGTAGACCGGCGAGACCTCGCGCGCCGCGGCCGAGGCAAAGTCGGCCGGTCGTATGTCCGAGGTCCGGCCGACCACGAAGACCTCTTCCGCAGCTGTGACCCAGCCAACGTCGCCGTGATCGGTCCAGGAGTCTTCGCCGCGGTCCGGATTGGGTTTGACGCGGGCCTTGACGATGCCCATTTCGCCGGGGGCACATTGGCTGCCGTCTTCCTTGAAACCGGCCATCTCGAACCCGGGCAGCACATGGCCGATCAGTCCGGGGTTTTGCAGCACCTTGCTGGCCGGCGCTTCAGCCAGCACGCCAAGCTCCGAGGTGCCGTAGCGGCAGGCGATGTTCTTGCACAGATAGACGGCCGCGCCTTCCAGCAAGGCGCGTGTGGGAATGCCGCCGGCGACCACGGTCGTGCGCAGGCTTCGCACGAGCGCACCGGTTTTTCGGGCCACGCGAACCAGCGAGACCAGTTGCTCGGTCGCGGTATAGAGCATGTCGATGCCGAACAGCTCGATCATCCGGATCGCCTGGTAGGGCGATGCTGCGAAGCACAGCGTCTTGCGGCGCGAAGCGCCTGTCCAAGCCATAAGGCAACGGGTTCCACACCGATAGTGCCCAATTTCTGAATAGGCTGTGCCCGTCGCGCCTCATTGTCTGGGCCTATGGCGACACGGATAGGCATGTGCCGCCCGATCGCACGGCCGACATGAACGAGGGTTCACATGGATGGTGGAGGGTTACTCCGCAGCCACCATCTGCTGCGTGCGCCATTGGCCAAGCAAAGCGCGCAGTGAAGCCGGCTTCACCGGCTTGTTCAGCACCGCGATCTGCTCCTCGCGCGCCGCGAGCTGCACGGCCGGGCTGCGGTCGGCGGTGATCAGGATGGCGGGGATGTTGTCGCCGAAGCGGCGGCGGATGTCGCGGATGGCGGCGATGCCGTTGCCGCGGTCGAGATGATAGTCGACGAGCAGGCCCGTCACGTTGCGGCCGGCCGCCTCGATCGCGCTGATCGCGCCCTCGGGATCGGCGACCGCGATGACCTCGGCATCCCAGGCCTTCAGCAGCGTGCGCATGCCGTCGAGGATCGCCGCGTCGTTCTCGATGCACACGATCAGCGCGCCGGCAATCGGTGTGCGTGCGAGCGGCGTGGCGCTGGTCACGGCCGCGGTATGGGTCGCAGCCTTCGCGGTCGGCACCGTCACCGAGAACATCGAGCCGCCGCTCGCATTGGCATCGATGGCGATGCCGTGCTTGAGCACTCGCGCCAGGCGCTCGACGATCGACAGGCCCAGCCCCAGGCC